>NZ_LYSP01000038.1:0-61507 GCF_001728945.1 Pseudomonas sp. ENNP23 | reverse complement strand
AATAAAGAGCCCCGCGATCGCGGGGCTCTTTACTGGTGGCTCGTGCAACGCCACACGGGCCAACCGACACCGCGTAGGGTGGGCTTCAGCCCACCATTCCCCCGGATCAGGCATCCGCCAGCTTCGCCGCCGGCACCACGCTCGGCGCCACCCACTGCTTCAGGCGCTCGACGCTCTCGCGATACGGCTTGAGGCCCATCCACAACAGCACCACCGAGCTTGCCACCGCCAGCGAAGTGACGATCAGCAGCGAATAGCGCAAGGCTTGGTCGTCGGCAAAGACGAAGTCCGTGACCAGCGCCACTGCCGTGGGGCCAAGACCCAGGCCGATCAGGGTGATGACGGACAGGTAGATGGCCGAGGCCTGGCCGCGCATGGCGTTGGGCATGATCTCCTGGATCGCTGCCGGCGCCACGCCGAAGGGCATGCTGAGGAAGAACACGGTCGGCGCCATCAGCGCGGTCACCCAGTTGGCGTTGTCCAGCAGCGGGAATAGCAGCACCAGCGGCAGCGCGCCGAGCGCGGCGAAAAGCCCCACGCGCATGTTGGCATCGCAGCAACCGCGCCTGGCCATGCGGTCCGCCAGGCGGCCGCCGAAGACGATGCCCAGGCAGCCGAACACCGCGACGATGCTGCCGTAGACCACCCCTACGTGGCCGGCATCCCAGCCGTAGGTGCGGATGAAGAAGGTGGGAATCCAGGCCGCACTGCCATAGCCGGCGAACGCCAGGCCGGCGAAGCCGAAGTTGTGGCAGAGCACGGTGCGGCGGTTGGCACGGATGTAGCGCCCCACTTCCGCGAAGGGCACCGCGACACCGGCCCCCACGCCACGCCGGGCCGGCTCGCACACCGCCAGCATCAGCAGGGTGAAGAGCACGCCGGCACCGCCGAGGATGAGAAAGATCAGTTGCCAGGGGCGCACGTCACCGAGCAGCGGCAGGTGCATGTCGCCCTGCGCCGAGGCGAACTTGATCACCAGCCCGCCAAGCAGGAAGGCCAGGCCGGAACCCAGGTAGACCCCCATGGAATAGACGCTGATGGCAGTGGCGCGGCGCTCCTGGGGGAAGCTGTCGGCGATCAGCGAATAGGCCGCTGGCGACAGGGCTGCCTCGCCGACACCCACGCCAATGCGGCAGACCAGGAACTGCCAGTAGAGCCTGGCCAGCCCGCAGGCGGCGGTGGCGACGCTCCAGAACAGCACGCCGATGGCGATCAGCCCGCGGCGGCTGCGAGTATCGGCCAGGCGCCCGAGGGGGATGCCGCACACGGTGTAGAACAGCGCGAAGGACAGCCCCATCAGCAGGCTTATCTGCGTGTCGCTGATGACCAGATCGCGGCGGATGGGGCCCACCAGCAGGTTGAGGATCTGCCGGTCGATGAACGACAGCACGTACGCCACCATCAGGATGGCGACGGTGCTCCAGGCTCGCAGGCCCGAGGGATAGCCGTTGTTGTTGTTCTGCATGGGCTCTCCTCGGCGCCGCCGGTGCGGCGCACGACGGGTTGAAGGAGCGCCCAGCTTAGGTGCAGGCGGGGTGGGGCAGCGGCCTTATAGGCCAGGCGAATGCCCGGGCTGCCCCCGGGCTGATGCTCAGAGCAGGCGCTGGGCCTTGTCGGAAAGGCTGGCCAGGGCCTGTGCCCATTGCGGGTGGTCGTTCATGCAGGGCACCAGCACCAGGTCTTCGCCGCCGGCGGCGATGAACTGCTCGCGCCCGCGGTCGCCGATCTCTTCCAGAGTCTCGATGCAGTCAGCGACGAAGGCCGGGCACATCACCAGCAGTTTCTTCACCCCCTGGGCCGCCAGTTCGTCGAGGCGGCTTTCGGTGTAGGGCTCGATCCACTTGGCGCGCCCCAGGCGCGACTGGAAGGACACCGACCACTGCCCCGGCTGCAGCCCCATGCGTGCGGCGAAGCCTTCGCTGGTGCGGTAGCACTGGGCGCGGTAGCAGCGGGCGAGTACCTGGCCCTCGGCGCGCTGGCAGCAGTCCGCGCCCTTCAGGCAGTGGCTGCCGCTGGTATCGGCCTTGTGCAGGTGACGCTCGGGCAGCCCGTGGTAGCTCATCAGCAGGTGGTCGAAGCCCTGCTCCAGGTGCGGGCGGGCGCTGGCCACCAGGGCGTCGAGGTACTCGGGCTGATCGTAGAAGGGGTCGAGCACCTGCACCTGGAGCTTGAGCCCGTAGGCCGCGATGACCCGGCGCGTCTCCTGTTCGACGGTGGTGGTGGTGCTGTCGGCGAACTGCGGGTACAGCGGCGCCAGCGTCACGCGCTTGACGCCCTGGCGCACCAGTTCCTGCAGGGTGTTCTCGATGGAGGGCTCGCCGTAGCGCATCGCCAGGGCCACCGGCCCGTGGGGCCAGAACGGCCGGGTGGCCTCTTGCAGACGGCGGCTGAGGGTCACCAGCGGCGAGCCCTCGGGCCACCAGATGGAGGCGTAGGCATGGGCCGACTGCGCCGGCCGCTTGATCAGGATCAGCGACACCAGCAGGCGGCGCAGCGGCCAGGGCAGGTCGATGACGTAGGGGTCCATGAGGAACTGGTTGAGGTAGCGGCGCACGTCCTCCACCGAGGTGGAGGACGGCGAACCCAGGTTCACCAGCAGCAGCGCGTGATCGGTCATGGAACATCCTTCTTGGTCCCGACCAGGTCAGCCAGCGCCTGGTCGAGGTCGTTGAAACGAAAGGTGAAGCCGGCCTCCAGCAGTCGGCTGGGCAGTGCCCGCTGGCCGCCGATCATCAGGATCGACATCTCCCCCAGCAGAAGCCGCAGCACCGCGGCCGGCGTCGGCAGCCAGACCGGCCGCCCGAGGGCACGGCCCAGGCTGCGGGCGAAGTCGGCGTTGCGGGCCGGCTGCGGCGCGCACGCATTATAGGGACCGCTCGCGCCGTCCAGCCGCAAAAGAAAATCCATCGCGGCGATTTGATCTTCCAAATGAATCCACGGCCACCACTGGCGTCCGCTGCCCATGGTGCCGCCGAGGCCGAAGCGGAATTGCGGCAGCAGGCGCGACAAAAAGCCGCCACGGGGCGACATCACCAGGCCGATGCGCAGCAGCACCACGCGGATGCCCAGGGCCTCGGCGTCACGGGCGGCATCTTCCCAGGCCTGGCACAGCTCGCTGGCGAAATCGCCTTGTCCGGGTGGCGCGTCCTCACGCAGCTCGCGCTCGCCGCCGTCGCCGTACCAGCCCACCGCCGAGCCGTTGAGCAGCAGCGCTGGGCGCTGGCTGCGGGTACCCAGCCAGGCCACCAGGCGCTCGGTCAGCGCCACGCGGCTGGCCAGCAGGCTGGCCTTGCGGGCACGGGTCCAGGGGCGGTCGGCAACGGGTTGGCCGGCGAGGTTCACCACCGCGTCCAGCGGGCCGTCTCCATAGTCTTCCAGCCGGGCGATACCACGCACCGAAGCGGTGCACAGGCGCGGTACATCCTGGGGCCGGCGGCTCAGCACCGTCAGTTGGTGGCCTTCGGCAACCCAGCGCCGGCACAGGGCGCTTCCGATCAACCCAGTACCGCCGGTCAGCAATATGTGCATGGCATCCTCCTCGCATGGCACCAACTGGAAATATCGCCCTAGTCTGAATCATGACGGGGCACAGGTTGGCTCCATCACGGTCACACCCCTTGAAGGCATCGCGATTGGAACCGATCATCCCTGTACAATTCAAGCAATCTGTACAGGTTTGTCAGCCCGACCTGCAGTCACGCATAAGGTATCGAGGTAGACCATGAACACACCCATCGCAATCATCGGGACCGGCCTCGCAGGCCTCTCCGCCGCCCAGGCGCTGAGCGCCGCCGGGCATGCCGTACAGCTCTTCGACAAGAGCCGCGGCAGTGGCGGACGCATGGCCAGCAAGCGCAGCGACGCCGGCTCCCTGGACCTGGGCGCGCAGTACTTCACCGCCCGCGACCGCCGCTTCAACGAAGTCGTCCAGCAATGGCGCGAACGCGGCTGGGTCGCCGAGTGGACGCCCACCCTCTACAACTTCCGCAACGGCACCCTCTCGCCCTCCCCGGACGAGCAGGTGCGCTGGGTCGGCACCCCGCGCATGAGCGCCATCACCCGGGCCCTGATGGGCGCGCTGCCGGTGAACTTCAGTTGCCGCATCACCGAGGTGTTCCGCGGCGAGCAGCACTGGAGCCTGCTGGATGCCGAGGGCCAGAGCCACGGCCCCTTCAGCCACGTCATCATCGCCACCCCCGCGCCCCAGGCCACTACCCTGCTGGCCGCCGCCCCCAAGCTCGCCGGGGTCGCCGCCAGCGTGGCCATGGAGCCCACCTGGGCCGTGGCCCTGGCCTTCGAAAAGCCCCTGGAGACGCCCGTCGAAGGCTGCTTCGTGCAAGGCAGCGGGCTCGACTGGGTGGCGCGCAACCGCACCAAGCCCGGCCGCGACAACAGCCAGGACACCTGGGTGCTGCATGCTACCAGCGCCTGGAGCCGCCAGCACCTGGACCTGCCCAAGGAAGCGGTGATCGAGCAGCTCTACGGCGCCTTCGCCGAGCTGATCGGCTGTGCCGTGCCGCCGCCAGCCTTCACCCTGGCCCACCGCTGGCTCTACGCACGCCCGACCCAGGCCCACGAATGGGGCGCCCTGGCCGATGCCGACCTGGGGCTCTACGCCTGCGGCGACTGGTGCAGCTCCGGCCGCGTGGAAGGTGCCTGGCTGAGCGGACAGGACGCCGCCCGCCGCCTGCTCGAACACCTCTGACGGCCGCGCACCGTCCCACCGGCGACCCCGGACAGGTCGCCGGAAAAGTTGTACAAGGCTATTGATTTGTACAACGGCGCGCCTATGATGAACACAGGTTGTACAAACCCTAGAACCTGTACAAGTTCATCCGAGGCACCGCATGTCCAGCGCCCCCACTGCCCAGCCCCCCAAGATCGGCATCAGCGCCTGCCTGATGGGCGAGGAAGTCCGCTTCAATGGCGGGCACAAGGAATCCCGCCTGTGCAGCCAGTTCCTCGCCCGCCACCTGGAATTCGTCCGCGTCTGCCCGGAGGTCGGCATCGGCCTCGGCACGCCGCGCCCGACCCTGCGCCTGGTGGGCGACCCCGCCGCCCCGCGCGCCGTCGGCAGCCGCGACGAGCGTGACGTCAGCGATGCCCTGCGCGACTACGGCCGGCAGACCGCCGAGCGCCTGGACGACCTGGACGGCTTCATCTTCATGCAGAAGTCGCCCTCCTGCGGCCTCTACCGGGTCAAGGTCTACCAGGACAACGGCTACCCCGCCGAAGGCGGCGGACGCGGCCTGTTCGCCGAGACCTTCTGCGCCGCCCGCCCCGACCTGCCGGTGGAGGAAGAAGGCCGCCTGTGCGACCCGGTGCTGCGGGAAAACTTCCTCACCCGCGTCTACGCCCACGCCGAATGGCGCGCTCTGCAGGCCGAGGGGCTGACCCGGCGCGGCATCCTCGCATTCCACGCCCGCTACAAATACCAGTTGATGGCCAGCGACCCCGCGCGCTACCGCGCCCTGGGGCGGATGCTCGGCGGCATCGGCGAACACCACCCCGAGGAACTGGCGCCGCGCTACTTCAGCGAGCTGATGAAGGGCCTCAGCCGCTGCGCCACCCGAGGCACCCACAGCAACGTCCTGCAGCACCTGTCGGGTTACCTAAAGGACGCCCTGTCCCGCGAGGAGAAGGCCGAAATGCAGGCCCTGATCGACAAGTACCGCGCCGGCATCGTGCCGCTGGTGGTGCCCATGACCCTGCTCAAGCACCACTTCGCCCGCCACCCGCACCCCTACATCGCGCAGCAGGCCTACCTGCAGCCGCATCCCGAAGACCTCAGCCTGCGCAACGCCATCTGACCATGGACGAACAGGACGACCTCCCCCTCGACGCCGAGTGCCAGGCAGCCCTGGAACGCGGCCTGCTGCCGATTCGCGACGTATCGCGGCTCACCGGCGTCAACGCCGTGACCCTGCGCGCCTGGGAGCGGCGCTACGGCCTGGTGCTGCCCCACCGCACCGCCAAGGGCCACCGCCTCTACGACGCCGGGCACCTGGCGCGCATCCGCGCCGTGCTCGCCTGGCTGGACCGCGGCGTGCCGGTCAGCCAGGTCAAGGCCCTGCTGCGCGGCGGCCAGAGCCCGGACATCGACATCACCTCCCAGTGGGACGAACAGCGCGCCAAGCTGCTGGAAGCCATCGACGCCCTCGCCGACCGGCGCCTGGACGAGCGCTTCAACGCGGCCCTGTCGCTCTACCCGCCCCACACCCTGTGCCAGCAACTGCTGCTGCCGCTGCTCACCCAACTGGAAAGCCGCTGGCGCGACCAGTACGGCGCGCGGCTGGAGCGGGTCTTCTTCAATGCCTGGCTGCGCAGCAAGCTGGGCACCCGCATCCACCACAACAACCGCCAGAACAGCGGCGCGCCGCTGCTGCTGATCAACCCCTGCGAGCAGCCGATGAACCCCGGCCTCTGGCTCACCGCCTGGCTGGCGAGCAACACCGGCTGCCCGGTGGAGGTGCTGGAGTGGCCGGTGCCGGTGGCCGAGCTGCCCCTGGCCCTGGCCCGCATGGAGCCCCGCGCCCTGGCCTTCCACGCCGACCACGCATTGAACGGGCAGTTGCCGCGCCTGCTGATGGGCCACGCCTGCCCGGTGCTGCTCAGCGGCGCCGCCGTGCGCATCCACCGCGAAGCGCTGGCACCGCTGGAGCACGACCACCCCGACATCCACCTGGCCGACGACCCGGTCGCGGCCCTGAACACCCTGTACGGGCTCGGCCTGCTGGCCGGCTCCTGAGGTTCCCATGCAGCAACTGATCTGGTTCCGGTGCGACCTGCGGGTCCACGACAACACCGCCCTGACCGCCGCCCTCCAGGCCGGCCCGACCCTCGCCCTGTTCCTGGTCAGCCCCGGGCAGTGGCAGGCCCACGATGACGCACCGGCCAAGGTCGACTTCTGGCTGCGCAACCTCGTCGAACTGCGACGCGAGCTGCAGGCCCTGAACGTGCCGCTGCTGGTGCGCCACATCGGCCATTGGGACGAAGCGCCCGAGGTCATCGCCCAACTGTGCCGCGAGCAGGCCGTGGGCAGCGTCCAGGTCAACGAGGAATACGGCATCCACGAGCAGCGCCGGGACGAGGCCGTGCGCGCCCGCCTGGCCCGCGACGGCATCATCCTGCACAGCCACCTCGACCAGTTGCTGCTGCGCCCCGGCAGCGTACTGACCCGCACCGGCGGCTACTTCCAGGTCTACAGCCAGTTCCGCAAGGTCTGCTACGAGCGCCTGCACAGCGCCCTGCCTCCGTGCCTGCCGCTGCCCGCCGCCCAGGCGCCGCTGAATGTGGCCAGCGACCCGCTGCCGGAAGCCGTGGACGGCTTCCCGACCCCGCCGCAGAGCCTGCGTGACCTGTGGCCCGCCGGTGAACGCGCAGCCCTGGCCCGCCTGGCGGCCTTCACCGAGGATGACCTGCACGGCTACCGTGACCGCCGCGACCTGCCCGCCGAGCCCGGCACCAGCCAGCTCTCGCCCTACCTCGCGGCCGGCGTGGTCTCCCCCCGCCAGTGCCTGCACGCCGCCCTGACGCAGAACCGCGGCGAGTTCGACAGCGGCAGCGAAGGCGCCGTGACCTGGATAAACGAACTGCTCTGGCGCGAGTTCTACAAGCACATCCTGGTGGGCTATCCCCGCGTCAGCCGGCACCGCGCCTTCCGCCCGGAGACCGAAGCGCTGCCCTGGCGCGACGCCCCCGCCGACCTGGAAGCCTGGCAGCAGGGCCGCACCGGCGTGCCCATCGTCGACGCCGCCATGCGTCAACTGCTCGCCACCGGCTGGATGCACAACCGCCTGCGCATGATCACCGCCATGTACCTGACGAAGAACCTGCTCATCGACTGGCGCGAAGGCGAGCGCTGGTTCATGCGCCATCTGGTCGACGGCGACCTGGCCGCCAACAACGGCGGCTGGCAGTGGAGCGCCTCCACCGGCACCGACTCCGTGCCCTACTTCCGCGTGTTTAACCCGGTCACCCAATCCCGTCGCTTTGATCCCAAGGCGCGCTTCCTGCGCCAGTGGCTGCCGGAGCTGGGCCGCCTGGACGACGACGCCGTGCACGACCCGTCCGCCCTCGGCGGGCTGTTCGGCGTGCAGGGCTACCCGCGCCCGCTGGTGGACCTGGCGGCCAGCCGTGACCGCGCCATCGCCGCCTTCCGCGACCTGCCCAAGGAGCCCCGCTGATGGACGCCTTCCTGCCGCGCTTCGCCGAGGACTTCGCCGCCATCGGCCGCGACAGCCTGGACCGCCTGGGCCAGCTCTACAGCGACGACGTGGTGTTCCAGGACCCGCTGCACCGCATCGAGGGCCTGACCGCACTGCGCCGCTACTTCGCCGAGCTGTACGAGAACGTCGAGGCCCTGGCCTTCCAGTTCCACGGCCACGACAGCGTCGGAGAGGGCGAGGGCTACCTGCGCTGGACCATGCGCTACCGCCACCCACGCCTGGCCGGTGGCCGCGAGATCGCCGTGGAGGGCTGCTCGCACCTGCGCTGGCGCGACGGCCGCGTGTACCACCACCGTGATTATTTCGACGCAGGCGCACTGCTCTACGAACACCTGCCGCTGATGGGGCGGGTCATCCACTGGCTGAAAGGGAGATTGGCATGAACATCCGACGCATCTGGCTCACCGGTGCCAGCAGCGGCATCGGCGCCGCCCTGGCCGAGTGCCTGCTGGAACAGGGCCACCACCTGGCCCTCACCGCGCGCTCGCTGGCCGCGCTGCAAGCCTTCGAGCAGCGCTATCCCGGCCAGGTACTGGCCTTGCCCGGTGACCTCGGCGCCCCCGGCGTGGCCGCTGACATCGGCGAGCACATCAAGGCGCACTGGGGCGCGCTGGACACCGCCATCCTCAACGCCGGCACCTGCGAATACCTCGACGCCCGCCAGTTCGACGCCGACATGGTGGCCCGGGTGGTCAACCTCAACCTGGTGGGCAGCGCCCGCTGCATCGAGGCGGCCCTGCCGCTGCTGCGGGCCGGCCGCGCCCCCCATCTGGTGGGCGTGGCCAGCGCCGTGACCCTGTTCGAACTGCCCCGCGCCGAAGCCTATGGCGCCTCCAAGGCGGGCCTGCGCTACCTGCTGCAATCGCTGCGGGTGGACCTGGCCAGCGAAGGCATCGACGTCACCGTGGTCAGCCCCGGCTTCGTCGACACCCCGCTGACCCAGCGCAACGACTTCCCCATGCCCATGCGCTGGCCGGTGGAGCGGGCCGCCCGCTACATCGCCGACCGCCTGGAACGCCGCCCGCTGGACATCGCTTTCCCGCGCCCCTTCATCCTCACCCTCGGCCTGCTCGGGAGCTTGCCCGCGCGGCTGCGACTGGCCATCGGCAAACGCCTGTCGCGCAACGGAGCCCCTTCATGAAGATCGCCATCATCGGCAGCGGCATCGCCGGCCTCACCACGGCCTACCTGCTGAACCGCCGCCACGACATCCAGGTGTTCGAAGCCAGCGACTGGATCGGCGGCCACACCCACACCGTGGACGTCACCCTGCACGGGCGCAGCTACGCAGTGGACACCGGGTTCATCGTGTTCAACGACTGGACCTACCCGAACTTCATCCGCCTCATGGAGCAGCTCGGCGTGGCCCACCAGCCCACCGAGATGAGCTTCTCCGTGTGCGACCCGGTCAGCGGCCTGGAATACAACGGCAACAACCTCAACAGCCTGTTCGCCCAGCGCAGCAACCTGCTCTCCCCGGGGTTCCTGGGCATGCTGCGGGACATCCTGCGCTTCAACCGCGAATCCCTGGCCGACCTCGACAGCGGCCGCGTGCCCGCCACCGCCACCCTCGGTGACTACCTGCGCGAGCGCGGCTACGGCCAGCGCTTCCGCGACCATTACCTGGTGCCCATGGGCGCGGCCATCTGGTCCACCTCACTGGAAGACATGCTGGCCTTCCCCCTGGCCTTCTTCGTGCGCTTCTTCAAGAACCACGGGCTGCTCTCGGTCAACGACCGCCCGCAGTGGCGGGTCATCAGCGGCGGCTCGCGCAGCTACGTGGCGCCCCTGACAGAGAGCTTTGCCGAACGCATCCGCCTGGCCTGCCCGGTCAGCCGCGTGGAGCGCGATGGCGACGGGGTGACCGTGCACAGCGCCGCCGGCGCCGAACGCTTCGACCAGGTGGTGTTCGCCTGCCACAGCGACCAGGCCCTGAGCCTGCTGGCCGAGCCGAGCCAGGCCGAGCGCGAGATCCTCGGCGCCCTGCCCTACGCCGACAACGAGGTGGTGCTGCACACCGACGCCCGCCTGCTGCCTCGCCGCAAGCTGGCCTGGGCGAGCTGGAACTACCGCCTCGGCGGCCCGGCCCACCAGCCGGCAGCCGTGACCTACGACATGAACCGCCTGCAAGGCATCGAGGCACCGGAAACCTTCTGCGTCAGCCTCAACCAGACCGACGCCATCGACCCGGCACGCATCCTCGCGCGCTTCACCTACGCTCATCCCCAGTACAGCCTGGCCGGCATGCAGGCTCAGGCTCGCTGGGCGGAAATCAGTGGCCAGCAGCACAGCCATTTCTGTGGCGCCTACTGGGCCAACGGTTTCCATGAGGACGGCGTGGTCAGCGCCCTGCGCGTGGCCCGTGCATTCGGGGAAAACCTGTGAACAGCGCCCTTTATAGCGGCTGGGTGCAACACCGCCGGCACAGCCCGCGGGCCCACGCCTTCCGCTACCGCATCGGTCTGCTGTATCTGGACCTGGACGAACGCGAGGCAGTGCTCGGCCTGTCGCCCCTGGCCGGCAGCGGGCGCTTCGCGCCGTTCTCCTTCCGCGAGCGGGACTACCTGTGCGCCTACACCGCCAACGGCCAGCCCCTGGCCGAGGCGGCCCGCCAATTGGTGGCCGAAGCCCTCGGCGAGCGGCCGGAGGGCCCGGTGTGCCTGCTGACCCAGGTGCGCAGCTGGGGCCTGGCCTTCAACCCGGCCAGCTTCTACTACTGCCACCACGCCGACGGCCGCCTGGCGGCCATCCTCTGCGAGGTGACCAACACCCCCTGGCGCGAGCGCTACCACTACGTGGTGCCGGCCCAGGGCGACGGCGCCCAGCGCATCCAGGTGGACAAGGCGTTCCACGTCTCGCCCTTCATGCCCCGCGACATGACCTACCGGATGGCCTTCACCCCGGTGAGCCAGCGCCTGGGGGTGCACATCGAAAACTGGCGCGAGGGCCAACGCGCCTTCGACGCCACCCTCGACCTGACCCGCGAACCACTGGACCGGGGCAGCCTGCATGGCTACCTCGCACGCTTCCCCTGGATGACCGCCAAGACCGGCCTGGCCATCTACTGGCAGGCCCTGCGCCTGCTGATCAAACGCACACCCATCTTCAACCATCAGGTGGCGGCGGACGCCTACCGCGTTGCCGTCCCGCTTTCCCAGGAGCATGACCATGAAAAACCCTAGCCTCGCCCGGACCGGTCTGTTCGGCGGCAACGGCCTGGCCAGCGGCCTGCTGAGGCGGCTGGTGACCTCGCGCCTGGCGCAACTGCGCCACGGCCAGCTCACCGTGCTGGAAGACGGCGAGGAGCACGTCTACGGCGACCCGCGCGCCACCCTGCGGGCACGCATCGAGGTCCTTGATCCGGCAGCCTGGGCGCTGGTGGCCAGCAACGGCTCCATCGGCTCCGGCGAAGCCTACGTTCACGGCTACTGGACCACCCCGGACCTGACGGCGGTGATCCGCGTGTTCGTCGCCAACCTTGACGTGCTGGACGACATGGAGGGCGGCCTGGCGCTGCTCGGCCGCCCCCTGCTGCACGGCCTGCACTGGCTCAACCGCAACACCCGCGCCGGCTCCCAGCGCAACATCTCCGCCCACTACGACCTGGGCAACGACCTGTTCGAGCGCATGCTGGACCCGACGATGATGTACTCGGCGGCCCAGTACGAGCACCCGGAGCAGTCCCTGGAGGCCGCGCAACTGAACAAGCTGGAGCGCATCTGCCAGAAACTGCGCCTGACCCCCGACGACCACCTGCTGGAGATCGGCAGCGGCTGGGGCGGCATGGCCATCCACGCTGCCACCCGCTTCGGCTGCAAGGTCACCAGCGTGACCCTCTCCCACGAGCAGCACGCCCACTGCCAGAAGCGCATCGCCGAACTGGGCCTGCAGGACCGCGTGAAGGTGTTGCTGAAGGACTACCGCGACCTGGAGGGCCGCTTCGACAAGCTGGTCTCCATCGAGATGATCGAGGCCGTGGGCCACCGCTTCCTGCCCACCTACTTCGCCCAGTGCGCGCGCCTGCTGAAGGACGACGGCCTGATGCTGCTGCAGGCCATCACCATCCGCGACCAGCGCTACGAGCAGGCCAGGCGCAGCGTGGACTTCATCCAGCGCTACATCTTCCCGGGCGGCGCCCTGCCCTCGGTCACCCGCATGCTGCAGGTGGCCACCGAGGCCAGCGACCTGAACCTGGTGCACATGGAAGACTTCGGCACCGACTACGCCCGCACCCTGCGCGCCTGGCACGAAAACCTCGCCCGCGCCCGCAGCGAGCTGGAGGGCCTGGGTTACGACGCCTACTTCTACCGGCTGTGGGAGTTCTACCTGTGTTACTGCGAAGGCGGCTTCCTGGAACGTGCCATCGGCACTGCCCAGTTGCTGCTGGCCAAGCCCGGCGCCCGCCACGCCCCGCTGCTCGGCCAGTTGGATGCGTAAGTTGCCGCCGCTGCTGGCGAACGGGCTGAACGCCCTGGCCTTCCAGGGCGGATGGTTCGCCTGCGTGTTCGCCAGCCAGCACCCGCTCCTGCTGCTGGTACCGCTGGGCGCGCTGGCGCTGCACCTGGGCCTCGTCGCCCACTGGCGTCAGGAGCTGCCGCTGGTGGCAGCCGTCGCCCTGCTGGGTGCGGCGCTGGACAGTCTGCTGCTCAACCTGGGGCTGTTCGATTTCGCCGGGGAGAGCCGCTGGGCGCCGCTCTGGCTGATCCTGCTCTGGGCCCTGCTGGCCACCACCCTGCGCCACTGCCTGGCCTGGAGCGCACGCCCGCTGTGGCTGTCGGCGCTGCTCGGCGCCCTCGGCGGGCCGCTCTCCTACTACGCCGGCGCGCGCCTGGCGGACGTGGGCCTGCCACTGGGTCAGGTGACGAGCCTGGCGCTGCTGGCGGCGATCTGGGCGCTGGTGTTCCCGCTGCTGCACACGCTGGCAGCCCGGCTGGCGCCCGCGCGCTGAGGCGCGACACGGGGTGACCGGTGCTCGTGGGCGCTGGAAATCAATCGAAGAAGAAACAGAACGCCCGCTCCCCATAGGGGAGCGGGCGCTTGACCGTTCATGGCGGCGCGAGCCAGAAGCGCGCAGCCGATGATGGACGGGCTCTTAGAAGGCGACGCGGTAGTGCAGGGTGTAGGCCTCTACGCCATTGTTGGGCTGCTTGATGCCCGCGTTGGAGTAGTGGATGGCGCGCACGCCGACTTCCTGGCCGTTGAAGCGCAGGCCCGCGCCGATGCGGTCCTCGAACTGGAAGGAGGAGCCCAGCTTGTTGTCCTCCAGCTCGGTGCTGGAGAACAGCGCCACGCCGATGCCGGCCTCGACATAGGGTTTCACGCTCTCGCCGGCGAATTCGTAGACGAACACCGGGGCGAAGGAAATGCTGTGGTTGCTGGCGGTGTCGTCGCCGTCCCAGTAGGTGTAGCCAGCATCCCAGTAGCCGGTGAGATGACCGACGCTGCTTTCCAACCAGCGGGTGCCGAAGTCGAACTGCGTACCCAGGCGGTAGACCATGGTGGAGTCACCGGTCTGGCCGATGTCGAGGGAGACGTCGGCGGCCTGGGCGTTCAGGACTGGAGCCACGCACAGGGCTGCGAGGGCAGCCAGGGAAAACAGTTTCTTCATAATGGAAACTTCCTTATTCAGGCTGATCAGGAGGGGTACCACGCTAGGAGTTGAGCGAATTATAGAGTGGCTGTTTCTAAGAGAAAGGCGACGAACGGAGAGTTCAGAGTTTTTTATACCGACAGCGGCTGCACGTCTTCGCCGCATTCTCCCCACAACACCGGCAATACCGCCTGCAACGCGCTGGCATCCCCGGAACTCCAGAAACGGCAGGGTGCTGCTTCGCCTTCGGCGAGGGCATTGCCGGTCTGCAACAGACGCTGCAACTGGCGCGCCACCGCGGCGCCGGTGTCCACCAGGCTCACCGACTCCGGCACCAGCTCCCGCAGCAGCGGGCGCAGGAAGGGGTAATGGGTGCAACCGAGGATCAGCGTGTCGCAGCCCGCTTCCAGCAGGGGCTGGACGTAGCCCTGCAACAGCGCGCGAGTCGCCGGCCCGCCCAGGTCGCCGGCCTCGATGCGCTCCACCAGCCCCGGGCAGGGCTGGGTCACCACTTTCACATCCCCGGCGAAGCGGTCGAGCAAGGCAGCGAACTTGGCACTCCTGAGGGTGCCGGTGGTGGCCAGCACGCCCACCACGCCGCTGCGGGTTGCACGAGCCGCCGGCTTGACCGCCGGTTCCATGCCAACGATGGGCAGGTGCGGGTGGCGCGCGCGCAGGTCGGCCACCGCTGCGGCGGTGGCGGTGTTGCAGGCCAGGACCAGGGCCTTGGCGCCCTGTCCGAGGAGGAAGTCGGCGATGCGCTGGCTGCGCTCGCGGATGAACTCGGGGCTCTTCTCGCCATAGGGCACGTGGCCGCTGTCGGCCACGTAGAGCAGGGATTCGGCCGGCAGCAGCGCGCGAATCTCGCGCAGCACCGAGAGGCCGCCCACGCCGGAGTCGAAGACCCCGATCGGCGTGCGATCAGGCATGGCGCTCGCCACAGACGCTGCAGGCCGGGTCGCGCTTGACCCGCAGCTCGCGGAAGCGGGTACCCAGGGCATCCACCAGCAGCAGGCGCCCCACCAGCGGCTCGCCGAAACCGGCCAGCAGCTTGAGCGCCTCCAGGGCCTGCAGGCTGCCCACCAGGCCCACCAGCGGGCCGACCACGCCGGCCTCGCTGCAGGTCAGCTCGGCTTCGCTGCCGTGGCCGTAGAGGCAGTGGTAACAGGGGCTGTCGTCGCGGCGCGGGTCGAACACCGAGAGCTGGCCGTCGAGGCGGATGGCAGCGCCGGACACCAGCGGCTTGCCAGCCGCCACGCAGGCAGCGTTGACCGCCTCGCGGGTGCCGAAGTTGTCGGTGCAATCGAGCACCACGTCCACCTGGGCCACGGCAGCCGCCAGGCTGTCCACGTCGAGTGCGCGGGTGATCGGCACCAGGCGCACGCCGGGGTTGAGGGTGGCCAGGCGGGTCATGGCCGACTCCACCTTGAGCACGCCGACGCTGGCACTGTCGTGGATCACCTGGCGCTGCAGGTTGGTCAGGTCGACGCTGTCGAAGTCGGCCAGGTGCAGCTCGCCGACACCGGCGGCGGCCAGGTAGAGGGCGGCAGGGGACCCCAGGCCACCGAGACCGACGATGAGCACGCGACCTTGCTTGAGCCGGAGCTGCCCGTCGACGTCGATCTGCGGCAGGAGGATCTGCCGGCTGTAGCGGAGCAGTTCCTCGTCGCTCAGCATGGCCGGCGGCCCAGGCTGATGCGTTCGTGGCCGCCCAGGTCGCGACGGCTTTCCACGGCGTCGAAGCCTTCGCGGGCGAGCAGTTCGCGCACGGCAGCGGCCTGGTCATAGCCGTGTTCCAGCAGCAGCCAGCCTCCGGCATTCAGGTGCGCGGGCGCCTGGCTGACGATCAGGCGGATGTCGTCCAGCCCGTCGGCACCGGCCACCAGCGCGCTGCTGGGCTCGAAGCGCACGTCGCCCTGGGCCAGGTGCGGGTCCTGGGCGGCGATGTAGGGCGGGTTGCTGACGATCAGGTCATAGCACTCGGCGCCCAGGGCGCTGAACCAGTGGCTCTCGCGGAAGGCGGCATTGCCCAGCCCGAGGCGCTCGCGGTTGCGCTCGGCCAGGGCCACGGCCTCGCTGATGCGGTCGACGCCGGTGACCTGCCAGCCCTGGCGCTCACAGGCCAACGCCAGGGCGATGGCCCCGGTGCCGGTGCCGAGATCGAGCACGCGGGCCTGGGGCAGCGTGACCAGGGCCAGGGCGGTTTCCACCAGCAGCTCGGTGTCGGGGCGGGGAATCAGGGTGTGCGGAGCGACTTCCAGGTCCAGGCTCCAGAAGCCCTGGTGGCCGAGGATATAGGCCACCGGCTCGCCCTGGCGGCGGCGTTCGAGGTAGCGGGCGTAGCGCTCGGCTGCCTCGCCGCTGACCACCCGTTCGGGCCAGGTGTGCAGGAAGCTGCGCGGCTTGCCGAGGGCGGCGGCGAGCAGCAGTTCGGCGTCCAGGCGGGGGCTGGGCGAGTCCGGCAGACGGGGGTCGCTCAACAGGCTGGCGATGATGCTCACGGTCAGTCTCCGAGGGCGGCCAACTGGTCGGCCTGGTATTCCGCCAGCAGCGGCTCGATGACGGCTTCCACGCTGCCGGCGAGCACGTCGTCCAGGGCGTAGAGGGTCAGGTTGATACGGTGATCGGTGACCCGGCCCTGGGGGTAGTTGTAGGTGCGGATGCGCTCGGAACGGTCCCCGGAGCCCACCAGCAGCTTGCGGGTCTCGGAGATTTCCTTGTGCGCGGCGGCTTCCTGCTGGTCGTTCAGCTTGGCCGCGAGCCAGGCCATGGCCTTGGCGCGGTTCTTGTGCTGGGAGCGCTCTTCCTGGCACTCGACCACGATCCCGCTGGGGATGTGGGTGATGCGCACGGCGGAGTCGGTCTTGTTGACGTGCTGGCCGCCGGCGCCGGAGGAACGGTAGGTGTCGATGCGCAGGTCCGCCGGGTTGATCTCGATGGCGGCCTGCTCGTCCGGTTCGGGGAGCACGGCGACGGTGCAGGCGGAGGTGTGGATGCGGCCCTGGGACTCGGTCTCCGGCACGCGCTGCACACGGTGGGCGCCGGATTCGAACTTGAGCTTGGCGTAGACGTTATCGCCCTCGACACGGGCGATCACCTCTTTATAGCCGCCGTGCTCGCCCTCGTTCTCGGAGAGGATCTCCACCCGCCAGCCCTGCCGTTCGGCATAGCGCGAGTACATGCGGAACAGGTCGCCGGAGAAGATCGCCGCCTCGTCGCCGCCGGTGCCGGCGCGGATCTCGAGGAACACGTTGCGGCCGTCGTTCGGGTCCTTGGGCAGCAGCATGCGCTGCAGGCGTGCCTCCAGACCCACCAATTGCTCGCGGGCCTGGGCGACTTCCTCTTCGGCCATTTCACGCAGGTCCGGGTCGCTGTCCTTGAGCAGCGCCTGGGCGCCTTCGAGGTCGTCCTGCACCTTGCGGAACTCGCGGAAGGCGAGGATGACCGGCTCGACCTCGGCGTACTCCTTGGAGTAGGCGCGGAAGCGGGTCTGGTCGCTGATGACCTCGGCATCGCCGAGCAATGCGGTGAGCTCCTCGTAACGATCCTGGAGGATGTCGAGCTTCTTGAGCAGTGACGCTTTCATTGAGGGTGCTTGTCCGGGCCCTCGTCGAGGGCGAAGAGTTCCTGGGCCACGGCCAGCGCATCGAAGCGGCCGTCGGCGGAGAGTTTCTTCAACTGCACGCTGGGGGCGTGCAGCAGCTTGTTGGTGAGGCCACGGGCCAGTTGGGCGAGGACATCTTCCGGGGCGGCGCCGTTGACCAGCATGCGCTGGGCCTTGGCCAGCTCCTCGTCGCGCAGCCGCTCGGCTTGCTGGCGGTAGGCGCGCAGCACGTCCACCGCAGCCAGCTCGCGCAGGCGCTGCATGAACTCGTCGACACCGCCGCTGACCAGCTCCTCGGCGGCCTGGGCAGCGCCCTGGCGGCTCTTGAGGTTCTCCTCGACCACGTCATGGAGGTCATCGACGGTATAGAGGTAGACGTCGTCCAGCTCGCCCACTTCGGGCTCGATGTCGCGGGGGACGGCGATGTCGACCATGAAGATCGGCTTGTGCTTGCGCTGCTTCAGCGCGCGCTCCACGGCGCCCTTGCCGAGGATCGGCAACTGGCTGGCGGTGGAACTGATGACGATGTCGCTGTTGACCAGCTCGTCCGGGATGTCGGCCAGCAGCACCGCGTGGGCACCGAACTGTTCGGCCAGCAGGCTGGCGCGCTCCAGGGTGCGGTTGGCGACGACGATGCGCTTGACGCCCTGCTCGTGCAGGTGGCGGGCGACCAGGGTGATGGTCTCGCCGGCGCCGATCAGCAGCGCCTGGCTGCGGCTCAGGCTGGAGAAGATCTGCCGGGCCAGACTGACGGCGGCGAAGGCCACGGAGACCGGGTTCTCGCCGATGGCGGTGTCGGTGCGCACGGTCTTGGCGGTGCTGAAGGTGGCCTGGAACAGGCGCCCCAGCAACGGCCCGACGGTGCCGGCCTCACGCGCCACGGCGTAGGCGGACTTCATCTGCCCGAGGATCTGCGGCTCGCCGAGGACCATGGAGTCCAGGCCAGAGGCCACGCGCATCATGTGGCGCACGGCAGCGGCATCGTGGTGCACATAGGCACAGGCACGCAGTTCTTCGAGGCTGAGGTTGTGGTAGCCGGCCAGCCAGGTCAGCACCTCGTCGGCACAGATTTCGTCCTGCTCCAGGTAGAGCTCGCTGCGGTTGCAGGTGGAGAGGATCGCCGCCTCGCGGCTGGGAGTGAGGCTGCAAAGCTGCTGCAGGGCCTCGACCATCTGCTCGGGAGTAAAAGCCACGCGCTCGCGCACATCCACGGAGGCGGTTTTGTGGTTGATACCGAGGGCTAGAAAGGCCATGCAGGGTCGCTAACGGATACGGAAGGCGCGCAATTGTCCTACTTCGATTCAGTGAGAACAACCACCGCTTGCCATTGTCACAGGCCTGTATACGCGCCATGCAATCTATGGGGTCCGGCCCCATGGGCTTGCCTGGCGGCTTGTGTCATGATGCTCCGACCGCAGGTTAGTCGCCCTTTCCCCCTTATGAACAAATCCCTCGCGTTGCTGACCGCCTTCCTGTTCCTTGGCGGATGCCAGACCCTGGCCCCTTCATCCACGGACGGCACCCCGCCGGTGGAAGACAGCGCCCAGGCACCCGAAGCCAAGCCCCAGGTCTATGCGTCGTTCAGCCGCGACACGCTGTTCGCCCTGCTCACCGCTGAGCTGGCCGGGCAGCGCAACCGCTTCGACATCGCCCTTGGCAACTACGTCCAGCAGGCCAACGCCACCCAGGACCCCGCCGTCGCCGAACGCGCCTTTCGCATTGCCGAGTACCTGGGCGCCGACCAGGCCGCGCTGGACACCGCGCTGATCTGGGCCACCAACGCCCCCGAGAACCTCGACGCCCAGCGCGCCGCCGCCATCCAACTGGCCCGTGGCGGTCGCTACGACGAATCCATGACCTACATGGAGAAGGTGCTGCAGAAGCAGGGCAACACCCATTTCGACTTCCTCGCCCTGTCCGCCGCCGAAACCGACCCGGACACCCGCGCCGGCCTGCTGCAAAGCTTCGACCGCCTGCTGGCCAAGTACCCGGACAACAGCCAACTGGTGTTCGGCAAAGCCGTGCTGATGCAACAGGACGGCCGCACCGAAGACGCCCTGGCCCTGCTGGAAGACCTGCCCTCCAGCGACAAGCAGATCCCGCCGATCCTCCTGCGTGCCCGCCTGCTGCAAAGCCTGGACCGCACCCACGACGCCCTGCCGCTGCTGGAGCGCGCCATCAAGCAACACCCGGACGACAAGCGCCTGCGCCTGACCTATGCCCGCCTGCTGGTGGAGGCCGACCGGCTGGACGAAGCCAAGTCCGAATTCGCCGGACTGGTCCAGCGCTTCCCCGATGACGACGACCTGCGCTTCTCCCTTGCCCTGGTGTGCATGGAGGGTGAAGCCTGGGACGAAGCCCAGGTCTACCTGCAGGAACTGGTGGAACGCGGCAGCCATGTCGACTCCGCCCACTTCAACCTCGGCCAGGTCTACGAGAAGCGCAACGACCTGGAAAGTGCACTGATCGAATACGGCCTGGTGGGCCCCGGCAACGACTACCTGCCCGCCCAACTGCGCTACACCGAGCTGCTACTGGACGCCAAGCGCGGCGACGAGGCCGCCAGCCACCTGGCCAAGGCACGCGAGGCGCAGCCCGACTACGCCATCCAGCTCTACCTGATCGAAGCGGAGAACTTCGCCGAGCGCCAGCAGATCGACCACGCCTGGGCCACCATCGCCCAGGGGCTGAAGCAGTTCCCGGACGATCTCAACCTGCTCTACACCCGCGCCATGCTGGCCGAGAAGCGCGGCGACCTGGCCCAACTGGAGCGTGACCTGCGCTTCATCATCGAGCGCGAGCCCGAGAACGCCATGGCGCTGAACGCGCTGGGCTACACCCTGGCCGACCGCACCACCCGCTACGAGGAAGCCCGTGCCCTGGTGGAACAGGCGCACCAGCTCAAGCCGGATGATCCGGCCATCCTCGACAGCCTCGGCTGGATCAACTACCGCCAGGGCAAACTGGACGAGGCCGAGCGCCTGCTGCGCCAAGCCCTGGAAGCCTTCCCCGACCACGAAGTAGCCGCCCACCTGGGCGAAGTGCTGTGGGTCAAAGGCAAGCAGGACGAAGCCCGCAAAGTGTGGGCCGAAGCCCTGAAGAACCAGCCCGACAGCCCCATCCTGCGCAGCACCCTGAAGCGCCTGACCGGTTCCGAGACCCTCTGATCCATGCGTCTACGTCATCTACTGGCTGCAGGGGCGCTGCTCCTGCTCACCGGCTGCGCCGGCCTCACCTCCCGTGAATCGGTGGAAGGCAAAGGCGACGCCACCCTCTGGAAAGCCCACAAGCAGCAGGTCGCCGCCCTCGATGGCTGGCAGATCGCCGGCAAGGTCGGCATCCGCGCCCCGAAGGACTCCGGCAGCGGCACGCTGTTCTGGCTGCAACGCCGCGACTACTACGACATCCGCCTGTCCGGCCCGCTGGGCCGTGGCGCCGCCCGCCTCACCGGCCACCCCGGCGCCATCGTGCTGGAAGTGGCCAACCAGGGGCGCTTCGAAGCGGAATCCCCCGAAGCCCTGCTGGAAGAACAGCTCGGCTGGCGCCTGCCCGTCTCCCACCTGCAATGGTGGGTACGCGGCCTGCCCGCCCCCGACAGCCGCAGCCGCCTGACCCTCGACAGCGACAGCCACCTCTCCCGCCTGGAACAGGACGGCTGGGAGGTGAACTACCTCAGCTACGTCGAGCAGAACGGCTTCACCCTGCCCGAGCGCATCAAGCTCAAGGGCGCCGACCTCGACGTCACCCTGGTGATCAAGGACTGGCAACCGCGCCAGCTCGGCCAGTGAGTTCCGCCATGCAAGACGCCCAACTGATCCTGCCGGCGCCGGCCAAGCTCAACCTCATGCTGCACATCCTCGGGCGCCGTCCCGACGGTTACCACGAGCTGCAGACGCTGTTCCAGTTCCTCGACCACGGCGATGAGCTGGGCTTCTCGCTCCGTGAGGATGGCGAGATCCACCTGCGCACCGAGATGCCCGGCGTCCCCCATGACAGCAACCTGATCGTCCGCGCCGCGCGCAGCCTGCAGCAGGCGTCCGGCACCCGCCTGGGCGCCGACATCTGGCTCGACAAACGCCTGCCCATGGGCGGCGGCATCGGCGGCGGCAGTTCCGATGCCGCCACCACCCTCCTCGGCCTTGACCACCTCTGGCAGACGCACCTCGGCGAAGAGCGTCTGGCCGAGCTGGGACTGGCACTGGGTGCCGACGTGCCGGTGTTCGTGCGCGGTCGCGCCGCCTTCGCCGAAGGCGTCGGCGAGCGCCTGCAACCGGTCACCCTGGAGGAGCCTTGGTTCCTCGTCGGCGTACCGCAAGTCTTTGTCAGCACAGCAGAAGTTTTCACCGATCCCGAGTTGACACGGAATTCTGCGCCCATTACTCTTCGCAGCCTTCTTGAGGGGGGCAGTCGTAACGACTGTCAGCCAGTGGTCGAGAAGCGTTACCCAGAAGTTCGTAACGCACTGATGTGGTTGAACAAATTCACATCTGCCCGACTAACCGGCACCGGAGCTTGTGTGTTTGGGAGCTTCCCAAACCGGGACGATGCTGATAAAGTCGCCCGCCAACTTCCGGCCACTCTGCCAAGTTTCGTCGCCAAGGGCAGCAACATCTCGATGCTGCATCGCCGCCTCGAAAGCCTGGCTTGAAAGAAGTGTGCAAGTCCTCCGGTTATACCGACACAGGGGCGTCGCCAAGCGGTAAGGCAGCAGGTTTTGATCCTGCCATGCGTTGGTTCGAATCCAGCCGCCCCTGCCATAACCCTCCCCAGGGTCCTCGGTAGAACAGGTCTTGCAACGGTAGTTAAACGATATAGGGGCGTCGCCAAGCGGTAAGGCAGCAGGTTTTGATCCTGCCATGCGTTGGTTCGAATCCAGCCGCCCCTGCCATACACGAAGAAGCTGTTCAAAGGCCTCGCGCGTTTGAACAGCTTTTTAATTCATCAGGTCCACCCTCAGCCGGCAGGTACTGCGCGTGTCCAAGATGATGGTCTTCACGGGGAACGCCAACCCCGATCTGGCGCGTCGCGTCGTACGTCAACTGCATATCCCCCTCGGTGACGCCTCTGTAGGCAAGTTCTCCGACGGCGAAATCAGCGCGGAAATCAACGAAAATGTCCGCGGTAAGGACGTCTTCCTGATCCAGCCCACGTGCGCGCCCACCAACGACAACCTGATGGAGCTGGTGGTGATGGCTGACGCCTTCCGCCGCTCCTCGGCGTCCCGTATCACCGCTGTGATCCCCTACTTCGGCTATGCCCGCCAGGACCGCCGCCCGCGTTCCGCTCGCGTGGCGATCAGCGCCAAGGTCGTGGCCGACATGCTCACCGTGGTCGGTATCGACCGCGTGCTGACCGTCGACCTGCATGCCGACCAGATCCAGGGTTTCTTCGATATCCCCGTGGACAACATCTACGGCTCCCCCGTTCTGGTGGATGACATCGAAGACCAGCGTTTCGACAACCTCATGATCGTCTCCCCGGACATCGGTGGCGTGGTACGTGCCCGTGCCGTCGCCAAGTCCCTGGGCGTCGATCTGGCGATCATCGACAAGCGTCGTCCCAAGGCCAACCAGTCCGAAGTCATGCACATCATCGGTGATGTGGACGGCCGGACCTGCGTTCTGGTCGACGACATGGTCGACACCGCCGGCACCCTCGGCCACGCCGCCAAGGCCCTGAAGGACCACGGCGCTGCCAAGGTCTACGCCTACTGCACCCACCCGGTGCTGTCCGGTCGTGCCATCGAGAACATTGAAAACTCCGTGCTGGACGAGCTGGTGGTGACCAACACCATCCCCCTGTCCGCCGCGGCACAGGCCTGCTCCCGTATCCGTCAACTGGATATCGCGCCGGTCGTGGCTGAAGCGGTCCGCCGCATCAGCAATGAGGAATCGATCAGCGCGATGTTCCGCTAAGGAACGCGCCTGACGAAAACGCCCCGCTCCGGTGGGGCTTTTTTGCCTAACCGCCCAAGATGCTGGTCGCAAGCACTCGGGGCGGTTTGGCTATTTTGGAGAACTGTAATGACTGAATTCGCCCTGAACGCTTCCGTACGTTCCGACCTGGGGAAAGGTGCGAGCCGCCGCCTGCGTCGTAACGAAGCCCAAGTACCCGCCGTTGTCTACGGTGGCGACAAGGCTCCGCAATCCGTCAGCCTGCTGGCCAAAGAACTGGCCAAGCTGCTGGAAAACGAGGCTGCCTTCAGCCACGTGATCGCCCTGAACGTCGCCGGTGCCACCGAGACCGTTCTGATCAAGGCCCTGCAGCGCCACCCGTCCAAAGGCTTCGTCGTACACGCTGACTTCCAGCGCGTCGTTGCCGGCCACAAACTGACTGCCCACGTACCGGTTCGTTACCTGAACGAAGAAAGCTGCGTTGGCGTCAAGCAAGGCGGCGGCGAAGTCTACCGCGTGACCCCCGAGCTGGAAGTTTCCTGCCTGCCGCAAGACCTGCCCGAGCACATCGATGTCGACGTGGCAAATCTTGAAGTTGGCCAGAACATCCACCTGTCCGACCTCAAGCTGCCGAAAGGCATCGAGCTGGTTGCACTGGCCCACGGCAACGACCTCGTGGTCGCCAACGTGAAAGCCTCCCGCGTGAAGGATGAAGAAGGCTCCGCCGAGTAATTCGCGCAGCCTGAAGGAAGGGCCCCTGTCGTGACCGCCGTACAACTGATCGTCGGCCTGGGAAATCCAGGCCCCGAATACGACCAGACCCGGCATAACGCAGGGGCCCTTTTCGTTGAGCGCGTGGCAGACAGCCAGCGCGTCAACCTGTCTCTCGACAAGAAGTATTTCGGCCTCGTTGGCAAATTCAGCCACCAGGGCCGCGACGTTCGTCTGCTCATCCCCACCACCTACATGAACCGCAGCGGCCAGTCCGTGGCGGCGCTCGCCGGTTTCTTCCGCATCCCGGTCGACGCGATCCTGGTGGCCCACGACGAACTCGACATGCCCCCCGGCGTCGCCAAGCTCAAGCAGGGCGGTGGCCATGGCGGGCACAACGGGTTGCGCGACATCATCGCCCAGCTCGGCAACCAGAACGGCTTCCATCGCCTGCGCCTCGGCATCGGCCATCCCGGGCACGCCAGCCTGGTATCCGGCTACGTCCTCGGCCGCGCCCCGCGCAGCGAGCAGGAACTGCTCGACACCAGCATCGACTTCGCCCTCGGCGTGCTGCCCGACATCCTCGCGGGGGACTTCACCCGCGCGATGCAGAAACTGCACAGCCAGAAGGCCTGATCCACACCTCTTAATCGCCCCATTGGCGCGAGGGACATAGCATGGGATTCAATTGCGGCATCGTCGGCCTGCCCAACGTCGGCAAGTCCACCCTGTTCAACGCCCTGACCAAATCCGGCATCGCGGCGGAAAACTTCCCCTTCTGCACCATCGAGCCGAACAGCGGCATCGTTCCCATGCCCGACGCGCGCCTGGAAGCCCTGGCCGAGATCGTCAAGCCGGAGCGGGTCCTGCCCACCACCATGGAGTTCGTCGACATCGCCGGCCTGGTCGCCGGAGCCTCCAAGGGTGAGGGCCTGGGCAACAAGTTCCTCGCCAACATCCGCGAGACCGACGCCATCGCCCACGTCGTGCGCTGCTTCGAGGACGACAACGTCATCCACGTCTCCAACAGCGTCGACCCCAAGCGCGACATCGAGATCATCGACCTCGAACTGATCTTTGCCGACCTCGACAGCTGCGAGAAGCAACTGCAGAAAGTGGTCCGCAACGCCAAAGGCGGCGACAAGGACGCCATCGCCCAGAAGGCCCTGCTGGAACAACTGATCGCCCACTTCACCGAAGGCAAGCCCGCGCGCAGCCTGATGAAGAACATGGACGACGAGCAGAAGCGCGTGATCCGCGGCTTCCACCTGCTCACCAGCAAGCCGGTGATGTACATCGCCAACGTCGCCGAGGACGGCTTCGAGAACAACCCGCACCTGGACGTGGTGAAAGCCATCGCCGCCGAAGAAGGCGCCATCGTGGTACCGGTCTGCAACAAGATCGAAGCCGAGATCGCCGAACTGGACGACGACGAAGAGAAACTGATGTTCCTCGAGTCCATGGGCATGGAAGAGCCGGGCCTGAACCGCGTGATCCGCGCCGGCTACAACCTGCTCAACCTGCAGACCTACTTCACCGCTGGCGTGAAGGAAGTCCGCGCCTGGACCGTGCGCATCGGCGCCACCGCCCCCCAGGCGGCAGCCGTCATCCACACCGACTTCGAGAAAGGCTTCATCCGCGCCGAAGTGGTCGCCTATGACGACTTCATCCAGTACAAGGGCGAAGCCGGCGCCAAGGAAGCCGGCAAATGGCGCCTGGAAGGCAAGGAATACATCGTCAAGGACGGCGACGTGATGCACTTCCGCTTCAACGTCTGAGCCCTCCCCGCTTCACCCGAAGCCCCCTGCGGATTCACGCCGCCGGGGGCTTCGTGCTTCAGGCCGCCTCACCCCGCTGCTCGAACACCTCCCGCGCCAGCGCCAGGCCGTTCAGCGCAGTGGCGCAGGCCGCCCCCAATCAACACAGCCCTCAACGCCGTCGAAAACGCAGGGGCAGGCCCTGGCAATCCTCCCCGAAGCGCCCCTGGTGCCAGCCCAGTTGGCCCGACACCAGCGTGGTGCGCACCGCGTGGCGGAAGGTCCGGCCCTGGAACGGCGTCCAGCCGCATTGCGCGTGGATCGGGTCCGCCTCCACCGGCCGTGGCTCGGCCAGGCGCTCCACCAGCACCAGGTCCGCCCAGTAGCCCTCGCGCAGGTAGCCCCGCCGCTCGATGGCGAAGCGCTCCGCCACCGCGTGGCTGGTCTTGTGCACCAGCAGCGTCAGCGGCAGCAGCCCGTCGGCCACCAGCTCCAGCAGCGCCGGCAGGCTGTGCTGCACCAGCGGCAAGCCGGCGGGCGCCTGGGCGTAGGGCCGGGCCTTCTCCTCCCGGGTGTGGGGCGCGTGGTCGCTGCCGATCACGTCCAGCCGCCCGTCCAGCAAGGCCCGGCGCAGGGCATCACGGTCGGAGGGCGCCTTGATCGCCGGGTTGCACTTGATCAGGTGGCCCAGGCGCGGGTAGTCGCGGTCATCGAACAGCAGGTGGTGCACGCACACCTCAGCGGTGATGCGCTTGCCCGGCAGCGGCCCAGGGATGAACAGCTCCAGCTCCCGCGCCGTGGTGATGTGCAGCACATGCAGGTCGGTGCCGAAGCGACGGGCCAGCGCCACCGCCCGGCTGGAGGAGCGGTAGCAAGCCTCCGCATCGCGGATCAGCGGGTGCGCCTCGGGTGGGATGGCCTCGCCGTAGTCGGCCGCCCATTGCGCCTCGCGCTCGCGGATGCGCGGCGTGTCTTCGCAGTGGGCCAGCAGCAGCGTCGGACAATCGCGGAACAGCCGCTCCAGGGAGGCCTCGTCGTCCACCAGCAGGTTGCCGGTGGAGGCCCCCATGAACACCTTCACCCCCGCCACCCGCTCCGGGTCGAGCCGGGCCACGGTGTCGAGGTTGTCCCGGCTCACACCGAAGTGAAAACCGTAGTTCACCGACGAACAAGCCGCCGCGCGGCGCTCCTTCGCCGCCAGCGCCTCCAGGTCCAGGGTCGGCGGCTGGGTGTTGGGCATGTCCATCACACTGGTCACACCCCCGGCCAGCGCCGCGCGGGACTCGCTGAGGAAAGTGCCCTTGTGGGGCGCGCCGGGGTCACGGAAGTGCACCTGGTCATCGATCATCCCCGGCAGCAGGTACTGGCCGCGGGCGTCGATCACCCGCACATCCGGGCGGGCGCTGATGCTGCGGTCGATGCGTTCGATACGGCCGTTGTGCACCAGCAGGTCGGCCTCCCACTCGCAGCCTTCATTGACCAGGCGGGCATTGCGGATCAGCAGGTTATGCATGGCTAGAACTCGTTCTGCAGGGCCTTGTAACCGCGCACCAGATCGATGTTGGTGCGGGCCACGTCTTCGGAGAATTCGGCGGCGGAAACGCTCACCCGGGGCAGGCTGTCCAGATCGGTCTTCGGCCCGATGCGCTGGGTCGAGGTCACGTGGAAGCCCGGGGGCAGGTCGCAGCCGTCCACCACCGCGTTGTGCCGCACCACGCAGCCATCGCCCACGGTGCAGTTGAACAGCACGCTGTTGAAGCCGATGAACACCCGGTCCCCCACCTGGCAGGGGCCGTGGATGATCGAGCGGTGGGCGATGGAGGTGTGGCTGCCGATGGTGACCGCCGCCCCCGACTTGGAGTGGATCACCACCCCGTCCTGGATGTTGGAGTTGGCGCCGATGACGATCGGCTGCATGTCACCGCTCGCGTCCACCTCATCCGCGCGGATCACCGCATAGGGCCCGATGAACACGTTGTCCTGCACGATCACCTTGCCGCAGAGGATCGCGGTCTTGTCCACATAGGCGGACTCGGCGATCACCGGCAGGTGGCCGGAAGGGTTCTTGCGGATCATGGACGGCCTCCCGCAGAAGGCACCGGCACCGAGCTCACCACCCGCAGCCCCGCGCCGGAGAGCTGGTTGTAGAAGCACGAACGACGCCGGGTGTGGCAGGCCGGGCCGGCCTGGTCCACCTGCAGCAGCAGCGCATCGCCGTCGCAATCCAGGTGGGCGCTCACCAGATGCTGCACATGCCCGGAGGTGTCGCCCTTGCGCCACAGGCAGCGCCGCGAGCGCGACCAGTAGCACGCCCGCCCCTCCTCCAGCGTGGCCCGCAGAGACTCGGCGTTCATCCACGCCAGCATCAGCACCTCGCCGCTGTCGTACTGCTGCGCCACGGCGGCGATCAGCCCGTCGGCATTCCAGGGGATGGCCGCCATCACCGCCTCCAGATCCCGCCCGGTGCCGGCCGGGCTCCGCTCCAGTTGCAGCCAGAATTTCATGGCGCCAGCGCCTGCAGCAGCCGCTCCACGTTCTGCCGGTACATGCCGAGGTAGGTGCTGGCTGCGCCCTCGGCCGCCAGCGCATCGGAATACAGCGTGCCGCCCACCCGCGCGCCGGCCTCCTCGGCGATCTGCTTCACCAGCCGCGCATCGCGGATGTTCTCCACGAAGATGGCGCGCACCCCCTCCGCCCGCAGTTGGCGGATCAGTGCCGCCACCTCGGCGGCGGAGGGCTCGGCGGCATCGCTCACGCCCTGGGCCGCGAGGAACTGCAAGCGCCACTCCTGGGCGAAGTAACCGAAGGCATCGTGGCTGGTCAGCACCCGGCGCCGCTCCGGCGGCAACGCCATCAGGCGCGGGGCGATGCTCTGGCGCAGCGCCCCCAGCCGCCCCAGCCAGGAATCCCGCCGCGCCTCGAAGGCCGCCGCCCGGGCCGGCACCAACTGCGCCAACGCCTGGGTGATGTTGCGCGCGTAGATCTCCGCATTGCCCAGGCTCTGCCAGGCGTGGGGGTCCACCAGGCGCTGGTCGTGCTCCAGCACCGTGATCGGCACCACGCCCTTGCTCGCATCGATGCGCGTGCCCCGCGCCTCACCGTTGGCCAGCAGGCGCTCCAACCAGGGCTCGAAGCCCAGCCCGTTGGCGATCACCAGGTCCGCCTCCAGCACCGCCCGCACCTGGGCCGGAGCGGGCTCGAAGACGTGGGCATCGGCATCCGCCCCCACCAGGTTGGTGAGCTGGATATCGTCCCCGCCGATCTCGCGGGTGATGTCCGCCAGGATGCTGAAGGTGGTCACCACCCTCGCCTTCTCTGCAGCGGACAGTGAAACGGGCAGGCACAGCAGCAACAGCAGCACAACGCACAGGCGCATGAACATGCGGAGACTCCTCAACAGGGAACGGGAAGGGGCGCGCGTCGCAGCAAGCCGTGGACCGGCCCGACGAACACCGAAATCAGGTAAGCCAGCCCCGCCAGCAACACGATGCAGGGGCCGCTGGGCAGGTTGGCGTGGAACGACAGCAACAGCCCCAGCCACACGCAGCTCGCACCGATGCCCGCCGCCGTCAGCAGCAGCACCGGCAGGCGCCGGCTCCAGAAGCGCGCCGCAGCGGCCGGCAGCATCATCAGCCCCACCACCATCAGCGCGCCGATGGCGTGGAAGCCGGTCACCAGGTTGAGCACCACCAGCGCCAGGAACAGCGCATAGGCCGGCGCCCCGAAGCGGCTCACCCCGCGCAGGAACACCGGATCGAAGCTGTCCCACAGCAGCGGGCGGTAGATCAGCGCCAACAGCGCCAGGCTCGTGCCGGCCACCGTCAGCATGCTGCGCAGCGTCTCGCCGTCCACCGCCAGGGCCGAGCCGAACAGCAGGTGCAACAAATCGATCCGACGCCCGGCCAGCCCCAGCAACAGCACACCGCCCGCCAGGGAAATGGGGTAGATGGCCGCCAGGCTCGCATCCTCCCGCAGGCCGGTGCGGCGGGTGATCCACGCCGCCAGCCCGGCCATCCCCAGCCCCGCCACCAGGCCGCCGAAGGTCAGCGCCGGCAGGCTCAGGCCGAAGAACCAGAACGCCAGCGCCGCACCGGGCAGCACCCCGTGGGAAATCGCATCGCCGATCAGGCTCATGCGCCGCAGCATCAGGAACACCCCCAGCGGCCCCGCGCTGCACGCCAGCGCCACCCCGCCCAGCAGCGCCCGCTGCAAAAAGGCGAACTCCGCAAAGGGTTGCCAGAGCGCCGCGAGCATCAGGCCACCTGCTGGCGGGTCGACGCCGGCAGCAGCACGCGGCTGGCGCCATGACGGCAGCCGTCAGCGCGGATCAGCAGGCAACGCGGCAGGTGCTCACGCACCGCCTCCAGGTCATGGCAGACCACCAGCTGCGTGCGCCCCTCCCGCTGCCAGCGGGCGATGCGCTGCCAGAGAATCGCCTGGCCCTCCGCGTCCAGCGCCGCGTCGGGCTCGTCCAGCAACAGCAGCGGCGCGTCCATCAGCTCCAGCCGCACCAACAAGGCCCGCTGCAACTCCCCGCCGGAAAGCGCCAGCAGCGGCTGGTCGGCCAGCGCCTCCAACTGCCAATCCACCAGGGCCGCCGCGCAGCGCCGACGCCGCTCCGCCCGGCTCAAGCGGCTGCGCCACAACCCCGCCATCGCCAGCTCCCCCAGGCTGAGGGGGAACTGCCGGTCCAGCGCCTGTTGCTGCTGCAGAAAGCCCACCGCCCCCAGGCCCGCCGCCCCGACGCTCACCCGCCCCGCCAAGGGGCGCTGCAAACCGGCGATCACCCGCAGTAGGCTGCTCTTGCCGCACCCGTTGCGCCCCACCACCGCCGTAAGGCTGCCGGCCGGCAACGCCAGGGAAAGCGGCGGCGCCAACGGCCGCGCAGGCGGCCCCCATTGCAAGGCATCGAACTGAAGCATCGTCAGGTCCAGGGCGTGGGAGAAAGGGCTGTAGGAAAACGCAAATGTTATAAAGTAACAAATCGCGCTTCACAACCCATTTCCCCGCGCACACCCCCTCCCCTTTTCCAACCCGAACGCCAACCGGCACCCACCGCTAAGCGGTTGATCGCCCTTCGAAAAATTCTGAAAAGTGGGGTTGACAGAGGCAGGAAGCGAGAGAATAATGCGCGCCACGTTGGCTACGTAGCTCAGCTGGTTAGAGCATAGCATTCATAATGCTGGGGTCCGGGGTTCAAGTCCCTGCGTAGCCACCATATAAAACAAAGGGTTAGCTTCGGCTAACCCTTTGTGCTTTCTGGGGTGTTGATTTCTTGACGCTCCCCTGCCCGCCTCCCTGCATCACGCCCTCCCCCTGATTGATTTCACCGCAGCGTCCCTCATGCTGCGCCGCCCTTCCCTGGCTCCCCGCTCTGGCACGCGCCTCCGTCAACAGCACCGCCTGTTGGGTCCCGTGACCACAAGGCCCGGATCGTGCGGATGGTGGAAAGGAAGACCTCGCTGGGAAAGCGCTCACGGCAATGACCATCGATGGTCATGAAGAACGCTTCCTCATACACGCCCGCCATGGGCAGGACCACGCCGACGATGTGCTTGCAGCACCAGATCGGCGCCTCGCTGTCGTCCCACACCAGCTCGACGAGCACCGTCTTGCCGATGTAGCCGATAGCCGTGTTCGCATCGAAATCCAACGCGCCACGCTTGCCAGTCGTAGCCGCTCCGAAGGGTGAATCCAGGTGCCGTCTCATTGCCTATCCCTGCCTCTGAAATGCCCATAAACTGTGACTCAATCACGCTCACGAATGACGAAATATTCGTCATTTGAGCCCACTATACACGACGAAATATTCGACACAACGAAATATTCGTCAATTTTATAGATGGTTTTTGAATATGGAAGATCGGCTCAGGGAGGTTGTAAGGCATATAGGCCCTTCAACCTTGGCGAAAAATACGACCATCAGTGATCGACGCCGGTGGCAAACCGTGGCGACTGACTTCAGAACGAAAACCCGGGTCGAAGACCTGGCAGCGCTGCTGGCCATCTACCCCGAGTACGAGCTCTACATCATCCACGGTGAGACCGACCTGGCCCGGGGGCAAATCAGCCCGGGCGTTGCCGAAGCAGACTGAAGTTGGCGGGGGACGGAGCGGGGAGTAGGTAAGGGTGAGAGTGGTGTGGCAGGAGTTTAGGTGGGCGAGATGATTTCAGGGAGGAGGTAGCAAGTGGGCGTCAAGGAAGAGCGAGTCAGATCATTTGTTCGACACCTCACCCCATCGTGGTGACAAAAACACCGGTATCGAAAAGACGCGATGTGGAACCGTTGCGCACAACCAGAAGGTAAAGGTCCGTCTAGAAGACCTTGATGCCTTGATCGAAGCATTTCCCGAATACGAACTTTGGCTTTGGAAAGGAGAGGTTGATCCTGGGCAAGGGCAGATCAGCCCTGCCTGTGCAGAAGTAGATCCAAAGTTGACGAAATAGGGGACATGCAAGAAGCCTTATAACCGAGAAATTTTATAAAATATTTATATAATTTTCATTATAAAAACTTGGTATTTCCCAAAACTCAAATCAAGTGAGAACATAGCCTCACTACTTTATCTTAAGTAGAAAACCACAAAAACAAATAGAGGTATTTATGAATAAAAATGCAATCCAAGAGCTTTACTCAAAAAGCAATGTAGCAAGAGCTTTTATCGACAATATGGGAGCGAGAAAGAGAAATCAAAGCGAGACCAAAATAGATAGAACCCTTGAACTTCTATCGAGCGTTATAAAGGATATAAATCGCAAAGACGTCATTGATTTATTCAGGGATTTAGAGCAGGTCGGTTGCGGCCAGTTCGTTTCAGGTAGTAGAGGATACAGCACACGTTTTGTTTGGAGCGTAAGCTCTCTCGGGCTCGCAAAATTAGCAACAGGAGAGTCTCAAAGCGAAGAAACCGGGGCCGACACCCATGATGAACTAGAGACGCTCCAACACGTATTTCATTTGCGAGACTCGTTTACTGTTTCCATTGACCTACCTACTGACCTAACAAAATCAGAATCTCAAAGACTGGCGTTATTCTTGAAGAGCCTGCCACTGGATGATTAGGCCAGAGTCTGGAAATCCTAGCGGACGATATATACAGAACGCACGACAACTAAATTGCGGCGACATACGCTTACTTACTTCAAGTCTTTTTCTATAACGGAGCTCAGTAGCTCCAAAAACTTGAGACAAGACTTTAAGCAACCGTACAATTAAAAAAGCAAAGGGTTAGCTTTAGTTAACCCTTTTTGCTTTCTGTGGCGCTATCCCCTCACCCCGCTCTCCTAGACTCCGGGAGCTCTTCACTCTTAGGCTATCGAATCCGCAACTACTCTCACCCAACCATGTTAATGTGCGTGCAACATCGCCCGACGCCAAATCGCACTGCAGTGTCCATTGACACCTGCCTCGCCAAGCATCTGGGATATCTGCTTGTAGTAATCCACATGGCTGTGATGACATCCCATGACTACTGCCAGATTGAGGCTTTCTTTATAGGGGTAGCAGCCTCAATTCAACGCCAGGTTGCTGGAAGGGGGCTTCAGCCAATAAGCGACCCAATACAGCGATCAAAGATATGGGCAAGAGCGCCATAGTCGCAGACGACAGCATCGATGTTGGCCTGAATCCACTCATGCTCATCAACCGCCCACCAACTCAGTTCAAAACCAGCGTTGATGATGATGAACTCAAACAGGATGCGCTGAGCTCGACCATTTCCGTCGCGGAAGGGATGAATCATATTCAAATCGCCAAAGGCTTCAGCCACAGCGGGAACCAGGTGGTTGCGATCAAAGCCTTCGAACCAGTTTGCCTGCGCCAAACCGTGAAAGATTTTTTCAGCCTCGGGCTCAATACGACTGACATTGCAGAAGTGCGTGTTTCCCTTGGAGATATCCACGGTACGCAACTCACCGGCCCAGTCGTATACGTCCCGGAAGAGCTGCTGGTGAATGCGCTTCAGGGCAAACACGTCATAGGGCGGTGCAATGAACTCGATGTTGCTGGCAGCGATTGAAGAAAGGGTGCGCTCAGCTTCGCTAAGTGCGTCGCCATCGGTAAGGCCCAGGCGGTTTCGAAGAACCGACGTGCCGGGGTAGCAATAAGGGTCCTGACCAACTCCGTATTTGTCGACCATCAGCCTTTCTTGTTGCGGTAGGCGCTCATGGCGGCTTCGCGGGTAGGCAGCTCGCGCTTCGCATCGGCCGGGGTTACATCAAACCCCTCCAGGCGAAGGCTGGCGACATAGTTGGATTGGCGAACTTTGGCGAAATAGGCCTTTTTGGCCGCTAGGGACGGGGCAGGCATGGTGTGCGTCTCTCGCTGGGAACCGCGCCATTATAGCGGATCGTCAGCTTCCCCTTGAGGGAATGCCGTCCCGATCCCTACCCATCAGAGCCCTTCCCTGGAGCTCAGTGAATCGACTGGCAGCGGACTATTTTGGGCCGGGAGAGCACCGGAGCGGCCGGCCAACCCACGCCCTTATCCACACCTCCCGCATATACAACTCCTCCGGCAGCACATAGCCCCAACGCCCCCGGATATCGGTGCGGGGTGCGCGGGGGCGGTGGGTGGCGGCTGGGACGGGGCGCCATTGGCCGTAGGGCGTGGGGGTGAGGATGCAGAGCAGGCGCAGTACGGGGCGCGCCTGCTGGGGGTGAACGGCCTTGTTCATATCAGCTCCCGGTTGTGGCGGTTGGTGCGCTGGTTGTAGGCGTTGAAGGCGAGGCGGTCGAGGCGCTTGATTTCGGCGGTGTCGAAGGTGTTTGTGTCCTGCAGGGCGTCGAGGTAGCCGCCCATGCGGATGTAGTAGGCGAGCGAGCGCTCCGAGTCGGCGTAGCGAATGGCCTTGAGGAGCAGGCGCAGTTGAACGTTGATGGCTTTCATTGGGCGTAGTCCCCCGCGCTGAACACTGTTTTGCCGCTCTCCAGGTCGAGGCGGATGCGGTGCAGGTTGATGACGCGGCGCCGGCCGATCTTCACGGTGGGGATGGTGTTGCTCTCTACCCAGCCGCGCACCACGTCTTCGGTGATCTCCGCGATGCCGCACATTTCCGCCAGCACCAGTTGCGTGCAAAACGGCGCACAGCGGAAATCGTTCATTCGCTCAGGCTTTGCGCCCGTGCTGAACCTCACTACTCCAGACTGTTCCATACAGACACCCTATAATCGGCCAATCTAAGCCACCATGAGTAATAAATACTCAAAGCAATCTAGGGCACTGTTGCTTTTGAGTAAAGGTTACTCAAGCCGAGAAAACTCAATGGACGCCGTAAGAAACAGAGCACTTCAACTGATTCGGGCTGTAGGACCGAAGCACTTGAGCGAGCTCGGGGGCAAGAACTACGAACGCTGGCGGAACATCAGCGGCGGCAAGATCCGGATCAGCACCGACGAAGTGGGCATCCTTGCCGAGGCTTATCCACAGTTCGCGCTCTGGCTGATATCCGGGCGCACGGAGCCGGAGAACGGGCACATCAGCCCGGATGACGTGCCTTCTGCGTGATGACAGAGGGTTGAAGCCAGGCCAGGGGCAGAGCAGCCCCGAACACGACGGCCTGATCGCCCCGCCCTCCCAGGACTAGCTTCTCCTTCCACCTTCCCCCGCTCGGTGCCCACGTCATGAGGCGCCGGGCCCTTTCCTCTTCGATCCCCCGGCTTCACGCCTACCCTCCCCCGCTGCGTGCGGCCAACTGCTCATGCAGGGACCACGCGACGGCGTAGGGCTGTTCGCGCTGGCTGAAGGCGGCCCCGGCCTGGTGCCAGTGCGCTTCCTCCAGCCCGCTGCGGGCGATTTCGTGGGCGAGTGCATCGATCTGCCGTTCGAGCGTGCTGCCCAGGCCGGCGGTGACGGTGAGCGGCAGGCCGAACAGCGGTCGCCCGATGAAGGCGGGGTAGCGCTCCGTCGGTACGTCGAGACCGGTGGCCTGGAGGCCCAGCAGGACGACACGGCCCTCGGCATCCACCACCTCCAGCCCGTACGAGCCGCCATCGCTCAGGGCCCAGCCGTCGAGGCGCTGGAGGGGGTAGGCCAGGCGGGGCACCTGGGTGAGGTAGAGGTAGCCGGCGCCTGCGGCACTGGCGGCGAGTGCCAGGGCGAGTGAGGTGATCCCTGATGCGCGTTTCATCGAGGCCTCCTTGCGGGTGGGCGAAGCCTACAGGGCGCGGGGCCTGGCGGGCCATGGCGGCTTGCCGGGGTGCTGAAAGCAGAACTGGCCGGTCATCCCCCCGGTGGGAAAAAGTTGTACAAGCCTCTTGCGTAAACTTATACGCAGCGTTAGAAAAGCTATACAAATTTACTGAATGTACAGCTTTAGAGGACTCGATCATGCCGGCCTACCGCGCGCCGCTCCGCGACATGCGCTTTGTGTTCGATGAAGTACTCGATGCCTATTCGCACCTGCAGGCGCTGCCGTCCCAAGGGGAATTCGGCGCGGACCTGGGCAGCGCGATCCTCGAAGAGGCGGCGCGGCTGGCTGAGGGCGTGCTGGCCCCGCTGAACAGCTCGGGCGACAAGGAAGGCTGTCATTACGACCCGTCGACCCGCGCGGTGAAGACGCCCGCCGGGTTCCGCGAGGGCTACCGCCAGTTTGCCGAAGGCGGCTGGACAGCGCTGGCCTGCCCCACCGAGTTCGGCGGCCAGGGCCTGCCCCATGTGCTGAACATGATGGTGGAGGAGATGGTGTGCTCGGCGAACCTGTCGCTGGGCATGTACCCGGGCCTGACCCACGGCGCCATCAATGCGCTCTCCGCCCACGGCACCCGCGAGCAGCAGGAGGCTTACCTGCCGAAGCTGATCAGCGGTGAGTGGACCGGCACCATGTGCCTGACCGAGCCGCAGTGCGGCACGGACCTGGGGCTGATCCGCACCCGCGCCGAACCCCAGGCGGACGGCAGCTACGCGCTGAGCGGTACGAAGATCTGGATCACCGGCGGTGAGCACGATCTGGTGGAGAACATCGTCCACCTGGTGCTGGCCCGCCTGCCCGACGCGCCGGCCGGGGTGAAGGGGATTTCGCTGTTCCTGGTGCCCAAGTTCCTCGCCGATGGCAGCCGCAACCCGGCGTTCTGCGGCGGGCTGGAGCACAAGATGGGCATCAAGGGTTCGGCCACCTGCGTGATGAATTTCGAGGGTGCCAAGGGCTGGCTGATCGGCGAGCCCCACAAGGGTCTGCGCTGCATGTTCACGATGATGAACTCGGCACGCCTGATGGTCGGTATGCAGGGCCTGGGCATTGCGGAGAACGCTTACCAGATCAGCCTGGGCTTCGCCCGCGAGCGCTTGCAGAGCCGCTCGCTGAGCGGGCCGAAGGCGCAGGACAAGCCGGCGGACCCGATCCTGGTACACCCGGATGTGCGGCGCATGCTGCTGCGCCAGAAGGTGATGATCGAGGGCAGCCGCGCGCTGGCCTACTTCACCGGTCTGCATCAGGACATCGCCCACGACCACCCGGACGCCGAGGTGCGCCAGCAGGCGGACGACCTGGTGCAACTGCTGACGCCGGTGGTGAAGGCCTTCCTCACCGACGAGGGCTTCGCCTGCGCCAACGAGGGCCTGCAGGTGATGGGCGGCTCGGGCTTCACCGAGGATTGGGGCATCGAGCAATTGGTGCGGGACTGCCGCATCACCCGTATCTACGAAGGCACCAATGGCATCCAGGCGCTGGACCTGGTGGGCCGCAAGCTGGCCCTGGGCGGCGGCCGTGCGGTGCGTGGCTTCTTCCAGTTGGTGGATAAGTGGCTCAAGGCCAACCCCGAGGCGGCCCACGTGGCCAAGGTGGACAAGGCGCTGCGCCAGTTGCAGCAGGCGACGATGTGGCTGGCCACCGAAGGCATGAAGGACCCGGAACAGGCCGGCGCGGCGGCCACGCCCTATCTGCGGCTGTTCGCGCTGACCGCGCTGGCCTGGCTGTGGGCCCGCATGGCTCAGGTGGCCCAGGCCAAGCTGGACGCGGGCAGTGAGGAGAAGACTTTCTACGGCGCCAAGCTGAAGTCCGCCGACTTCTACATGACCCGAACCCTGACCGAGACCGACGGCCTGCTGGCCGAGGTGATGGCAGGCAAAGCATCCCTGATGGCGTTCAACGAGGACGAGTTCGCCGCATAGCCAACCCTCCCCCTCCGTATGCGCACGCCGGCAATCCCTCCCTTTTTTGATTGCCGGTTTTTTTTTGCCCGGAATTTGGTCGGCCCGTGGGCTGACGGGGCCGTCGTAGGGCGGATTTCAGCCCATCGGCCGACACCGACCGGGACCGATGCGGTTCGCCGAGCTCACCGCATCCTACGGGCAGGCGATGGGCCGGTTTGTGGGGGCGGGTTCGTTCGCGATGGGTCGGGAATGGTCAGCGCCGTTCCCGGGCTGAAGCCCGGGCTACGAGTGACAACGTGCCGGCCCACTGCCATTCGTACAGGCACACCCCGTAGGGTGGATCGCGCTTTATCGATCCACCGGCGATGTCGCGTCAGATGCCAGTGGTGGAGAAAAGCATCGCGAATGAATTCGCTCCCAGGGAGTGCGTCATGGGGCCGTGTCGAACGCCATCGGTGGATGGAAAGAGCGCCATCCACCCTACGCCCCGAGAGGCGATGTGCCGGTTTATGGGGGCGAAATTATTTGCGATTGGTCGGGGAGTGATCGGGCCGCGCCCATGGGTGAAGGCACACCCCGTAGGGTGGATCGCGCTTTATCGATCCACCGACGGAGCCACGCCGGATGCCGGTGGTGGGCAGGAAAAGCATCGCGAATGAATTCGCTCCCACGGGGTGCGTCATGGGGCCGTGTCGAACGCCATTGGTGGATGGAAAGTGCGCCCCCCCGGGAGGCGATGTGCCGGGCGTGGGAGCGAATTCATTCGCGATTGGTGAGATGGCCGAGGTGGCGCACCAACGTGTCGATCAAGAACCAACCGGAAAGCGGCAGCCCGATGAACATCATCGGTACGCTCAGGAACAGCGCTCGTCCAACCCAGGCGGTCATGTCCTGCCCGTTCGACAGGCAGTCATGCAGCCCCTTGGTGTTGCCTTGGCAGTCGAAGTGTTCGAAGGCCCAGATGCCCCATTGCCATCCCAGCCAGGTAACGCCCATCGGGAGCAGGGCCAGCACGTAGCGGCTCAACCAGCCCAGCCGCTCGGCACGCCTCCAGAGCAACCAGGGCGGCGCGAACAAGAAGGTGGCGAGCAGTGGCCAGAACAGCAGGTCGATCATGGGGTACGTCCTGTACTGAAAGCGTCCAAGCAAGGCGCACGATTTTAGCGTCGTCGGCACCGGAGGGAGAGCCTCGCGAATGAATTCGCACGGGGTACGGCACGGAGCCGTAGGGTGGGCTTCAGCCCACGCTGTCTGCCGTTGGTGGACTGAAGCGGAACGCCGCCCGGCCCACCCTACAGGGCATACGCAGAACGCCATTGGTGGATGGAAAGAGCGCCATCCACCCTACGCCCCGAGAGGCGATGTGCCGGTTTGTGGGGGCGGGTTCGTTCGCGATGGGGCGGGAATGGTCGGTCAGCGCCGTTCCCGGGCTGAAGCCCGGGCTACGAGTGACAACGTGCCGGCCCACTGCCATTCGTACAGGCACACCCCGTAGGGTGGATCGCGCTTTATCGATCCACCGGCGATGTCGCGTCAGATGCCAGTGGTGGAGAAAAGCATCGCGAATGAATTCGCTCCCACGGGGTGCGTCATGGGGCCGTAGGGTGGGCTTCAGCCCACGCTGTCTGCCGTTGGTGGGCTGAAGCGGAACGCCGCCCGGCCCACCCTACAGGGCATGTGCCCTGGGATCGGGAGGGAATTGATGCGGTTCGCTGAGCTCACCGCATCCTACGGGGCACGCTTTGGGTGACGGCAAACAAAAACACCCCGCCAGGGCGGGGTGTTTGTGGGGGTGCCGTCAGGAGGCGGTGTTGCCTGTCAGGTGGGCGTCGGGTTGGTTGCCGAGCTTGAACAGCTTGAACAGCACGGTCAGCAGTACGAGGAAGGCCGGGCCGATGTAGAGGGCGATGCGGGTGTCTTCGAAGAAGGCCATGAGCGCCACCACCAGGACCAGGAAGGCCAGGGCGAGGTAGGAGCTGATGGGGAACAGCCACATCCTGAACTGCAGCTTGCCCTGTTCGGCGGGGCTGAGGCTGCGGCGGAACTTCATCTGGGCGAGCAGGATCATGGCCCAGGTCCAGATGGCGCCGAAGGTGGCGATAGAGGTGACCCAGACGAACACCTTCTCCGGCACCAGGTAGTTCAGCAGCACGCCCAGCAGCAGGGCGAAGATGGACAGCAGCAGGGCGTTGCGCGGGACGCCATTGCCGGAGGTGCGGCCGAAGGCGCGCGGGGCCTGGCCGTGCTGGGCGAGGCTGTAGAGCATGCGGCCGGTGCTGAAGATGCCGCCGTTGCAGGAGCTGAGGGCGGCGGTGATGACCACGAAGTTGATGATGCCGGCGGCGGTCTTGATGCCGAGGCGCTCGAAGGTCATGACGAAGGGGCTGCCCTGGGTGCCGATCTCGTTCCACGGGTAGATGGACATGATCACGAACAGCGCGCCGACGTAGAACAGCAGGATGCGCCAGAACACGGAGTTGATGGCGTCGGGGATGGTCTTCTGCGGGTTGCGCGCTTCACCGGCGGTGAGGCCGATCATCTCTACGCCGAGGTAGGCGAACATGACCATCTGCAGGGACATGAGCACGCCCTGCACGCCGTTGGGCATGAAGCCGCCGTGGGTCCAGAGGTTGCTGATGCCGGTGGCGATGCCGCCGTTGCCGATCCCGAAGAGGATCATGCCGGCGCCGGCCACCACCAGGGCGATGATGGTGACGATCTTGATCAGGGCGAACCAGAACTCGAACTCGCCGAAGGCGCGCACGGTGATGAGGTTGATGGCGCCCATGCTCGCCAGGGCCAGCAGGGCCCAGATCCAGCGGTCCACGTCGGGGAACCACATCTGCATGTAGATGGCGACGGCGGTGATCTCGGCGACGCAGGTCACCAGCCAGAGGAACCAGTAGTTCCAGCCGGTGAGAAAGCCCGCCAGCGGGCCGAGGTAATCCTGGGCGTAGCGGCTGAAGGAGCCGGCCACGGGGTTGTGTACGGCCATCTCGCCGAGGGCGCGCATGATCACCAGGATGGCGAGGCCGCCGATGATGTAGGAGAGCATGATGGCGGGGCCGGCCATCTGGATGGCCTTGGCCGATCCCAGGAACAGACCGACACCGATGCAGGCGCCAAGCGCCATGAGCCGTATGTGTCGTTCACCCAAACCGCGTTGCAGTTGATCGCTGCTGGACATGAAGAACCTCTTATTTTTGTAAAAGGGCTGACACCCGCCAGGGGGTAACCCGGCGGGCGCTCTCGTTTCCCGCGGGCCCGGTTGGGGCGGGCGGGAGCAGAGGACGTCCGTGACCACAGGGCGTGCCTGTCAGTCCGGTTCGGACGGCCGGCTGTTGTATAGGGGGGTGTGCCGGGGGGCAACTTGCTAATCGGCTTCCGGGTTAAAACAGCTGAATCTGCTGCGCGGACTATACAGCGCAGTGAAAATGTCTTCGATACGACCAATTGGCAGGAATAGAGCGGCTGGCACGCCCGTTCTGACCTGTGAACGACGGGGAAGCCGCGATTCCTGGCCGTTTCACCAGAAAACCCCTGGCCGGCCTGCGCTGTGGTGTCGCAGGCCGGCGGGCGGGTTCAGCGCAGCTTGGGGCGGGTGCCGAGCAAGAGGCCGGCGAAGATCATGGCGCCGCCGAGCCAGTGGTAGGCCTGCAGGGACTCGCCGAGCACCAGGTAGCCCAGCAGCGCGGTGAACACCGGCATGAGGTAGTTGGTCAGCGATACCTTGGCCACGCCGAGCACGGCGATGCCCCGGTTCCACAGCAGGTAGGCGATCAGCGAGGCGAAGGTGCCGGTGTAGCCGATGGCGGCGAGGTTGGCCGGGCTGGGGGCGAAGCCCTGGCCGCTGGCGATCTCCAGCAGGTACAGCGGCAGCAGCATGGGCACGCCGCAGAGGATCAGCGCGCCGAGGAACACCAGCGGGGGGATGCCCTGGAACCAGGCGGCCCAGCGCCGTTGCAGCAGGGTGTAGAGCGCCCAGTCGAGCACGCCGAGCAGCATGATCAGGTCGCCAGGGTTGAAGCGCAGGCCGGCCAGGGTGGCCAGGCTGCCCTGGCCGATCAGCACCAGCAGGCCGAGGATGGCGACGGCCATGCCACCCCAGGCGCGTCGGGCCGGCCATTCCCCCAGCAGCACCCCGGCGCCGATGAAGGTGGCCAGGGGCAGGCAGGTGTTGAGCAGGGTGAGGTTGATGGCCACGGTGGTGCGTGCGGCGAAGTACATCAGCACGCTGAAGGTGCAGATGCCCAGCGCGGCCACCACCAGCAGGCGCCAGCCGGCGCGGCGCAGGGCGGCACGGTGCTGCCACAGGGGCTTGGCGATGAAGGGCAGGAGCAGCACCAGGGCGACGCTCCAGCGCCAGAAGGTCAGGGCGAAGGGCGGGATGTCGTCATGGAAGGCGCGGGCCACCAGGGCGTTGCCGGCCCAGCAGGCGCTGGCCAGTACCAGGCCGGCCCAGGCGAGCGCCGGGGCGTGTGTGCGGTTCATGGGTCAGCGCGCGCCCTGGGGGCGCAGGCGGTACTGCGGCGGTAGCTGGTCGATGCCGCTGACGGTGACGTTGAGGTCTTTCCAGAGGCCGTCCTTGATGCCGTAGATGCAGCCGTGAACGGACAGCGACTGGCCGCGGTGCCAGGCGTTCTGGACGATGGTGGTGTGGCTGACGTTGGCCACCTGCTGCATGACGTTCAGCTCGCAGAGGCGGTCGACCCGCGCTTCGTCGGTGGGGAACTGGGCGATGTGGTCGCGGTGTTCGTAATAGAGGTCGCGGATGCTGCGCAGCCAGCCGTCGATCAGGCCGAACTGGGCATCCTGCATGGCGGCGCGCACACCGCCGCAGCCGTAGTGGCCGGTGACGAGGATGTGCTTCACCCGCAGCACGTCCACGGCGTACTGGACGACCGACAGGCAGTTGAGGTCGGTGTGCAGGACGACGTTGGCGACATTGCGGTGGACGAACAGGTCGCCGGGCAACATGCCGACGATCTCGTTGGCCGGTACGCGGGCGTCGGAGCAACCGATCCACAGGTATTCGGGCGCTTGCTGCTTGGCCAGTTTCTCGAAGAACTGGGGGTCGTCTTCCTTGATGCGTTCAGCCCAGCGGGCGTTGTTGTCCAGCAGCTGCTGCAGGTCGCTCATGGTGCTTTTCCTCCGTTGGCCGGCGCACCTTACGAAGGGGGGCCGGCTTTGACAAGGCTGGATGCCGAGCCGGCCGGCCCGGGGGCGTGGCTTTCGGGAAGGGCGGGCGCGGTGTCAGTCGAGCAGGGTGCAGGCCATGACGAGGGCGTCTTCACGGCCGCCAACGGCGGGGTAGTAGCCACGGCGGCGGCCGACTTCGTTGAAGCCGTAGCGCTCGTAGAGGCGGTAGGCCGATTCGTTGCTGGCGCGCACTTCGAGGAAGCATTCGCGGGCGTTGAGCGCGCGGGCGCGGTCCATCAGGTGCTCCAGCAGGCGCAGGCCGAGGCCGCGCCCCTGGCTTTCCGGCTTGACGGTGATGTTGAGCAGGTGCGCCTCGTCGATGATCACGTTGATCACGCCGTGGCCGACCTGCTGGGAGCCTTCGAACATCAGCCAGCAGTCATAGGACTTGATGCCGTCGGCGAAGATGCCGCGCGTCCAGGGGTGGCTGAAGGCGGCGTATTCGATCTTGAGTACGGCGTCGAGGTCCGCCTCGGTCATGGGGCGGAAGGTTACGGCATCGGTCATTCAGCGTTGTTCCAGCGGCGCATGACCCGGCGCATGGCGCGCCAGAGGTCCGCCTTGCGGTGCGGTTCGTCCATCAGCAGCTCCAGGCCGGGTACGGCCCAGGCGGCACAGAGCCCTTCGATCTGCAGTTCGCGGCCAAAGGCCTCGGCGTCGGCTTCGCCGGCAAAGCGCACGGCGGGCAGCCCCACCAGCCAGAGGCAGGCGCAGGCCGGGCCCTCTTCCAGGCGGGCAGCGAGGAAGCCCTGGAGGAAGTCGCGGGCGGCGTCGGGGCCCTGGTCCATGTTGCCGCGGGCCAGCAGCGGCCAGCGGATCGGCTCGCCGATGAGCTGCGGCGCATCCGGCAGGCCGGCGGCGCGCAGCAGGTCCTTGAGCAGCAGGTAGGCCGGGTCGCGGCTCTGGAAGCCTTCCCCGGTGGGCAGTTCCACCAGCAGCAGGCAGGCACCGGCCCGCAGCAACTGGAGGGCGAAGCGCGGCGGGGCCACCGGGGCGGCCTTCACCGGCTGGGGTGCATCCACCTCGGGCTCCGCCGCCGGCTCGGGCACGGCCACGCGGGGCGTGCTGCCCGGGCGCGGCACCTCAATCTTCGGCCGGGGCGCTGCCGGGGCTTGGGTGCGTTCGGCCACGACGGCTGCGGCCGCCGGTTCCGGGCGCGCGGGGCGGACCGGTTCCGGCGTGGGCAGGGGCTCGGGCAGCACCAGCAGTTCGGGGCGCGAGGGGGCGGCGAAGGGCAGCGCCGTGCGCGGCAGCCAGGTGGCGACCTGCATGGCGTCGAGGTATGCGCGGCGGCGAAGCTCTGGGATCAAACGTCAGCTACCTGTGGATGGGCTTTGCGTACGCCGGCCTGCATGAGGTTCAGCGCGTTGAGATAGGCCTTGGCGGAGGCGAGCACTATATCCGTATCGGCGCCGTTGCCGTTGACGATTCGTCCGGCTTTTTCCAGGCGCACGGTCACTTCGCCCTGGGAATCGGTGCCCTGGGTGATGGCGTTGACGGAGTAGAGCTGCAGGCTGGCGCTGGAGCGGGCCAGGCTTTCGATGGCCTTGAAGGCGGCGTCCACCGGGCCGGAGCCCTGGGCGCGGGCTTCGTGGTCCTGGCCGTCGATGCTGAGCACCACGCGGGCTTCGGGGATCTGCCCGGTGCGCGAGGTGACTTCGAGGAAGGCCAGGCGGAAGTGCTCGGGGGCTTCTTCGCCGAGGGTGTCGGAGACCAGGGCCTGGAGGTCTTCGTCGAAGATCTCGTGCTTCTTGTCGGCCAGGGCCTTGAAGCGGGCGAAGGCTTCGTTCAGTTCGGTCTCGCCGGGCAGGTGGATGCCCAGCTCTTCCAGGCGGGTGCGGAAGGCGTTGCGGCCGGAGAGCTTGCCGAGGGAGAGCTTGTTGGTGTGCCAGCCCACCGACTGGGCGGACATGATTTCGTAGGTTTCGCGGTGCTTGAGCACGCCGTCCTGGTGGATGCCGGACTCGTGGGCGAAGGCGTTGGCGCCGACGATGGCCTTGTTCGGCTGCACCGGGAAGCCGGTGATGCTGGAGACCAGGCGCGAGGTGCTGAGGATGTGCGGGGTGTCGATGCCGGTGTGCACCCCGAGGACGTCGGCGCGGGTCTTGATGGCCATGACGATCTCTTCCAGCGCGGCGTTACCGGCACGCTCGCCGAGGCCGTTGATGGTGCATTCCACCTGGCGGGCTCCGGCGGCGACGGCGGCCAGGGAGTTGGCGACGGCCAGGCCCAGGTCGTTGTGGCAGTGCACGGAGAACACGGCCTTGTCGGCGTTGGGGATGCGCGCCAGCAACTGGCGGATGGTCTCGGCGTACTGGTGCGGGATGGCGTAGCCGACGGTGTCGGGGATGTTGATGGTGCGGGCACCGGCGTCGATGGCGGCTTCGATGATGCGGCAGAGGAAATCGAGCTCGGAGCGGCCGGCGTCCTCGCAGGAGAACTCCACGTCGGCGCAGAGGTTGCGGGCATGGCGCACGGCGCGCACGGCCTGCTCCACCACCTGGTCCGGCTGCATGCGCAGCTTGTACTGCATGTGGATGGGGCTGGTGGCGATGAAGGTGTGGATACGCCCGGCATTGGCGCCCTTGAGGGCTTCGGCGGCGCGCTCGATGTCGGCCTCGACGGCGCGGGCCAGGCTGCACACGGTGCTGTCCTTGATGCTGTCGGCGATGGCCTTGACCGCTTCGAAGTCGCCGGGGCTGGCGATGGCGAAGCCGGCCTCGATCACGTCCACCCGCAGGCGCTCGAGGGCCTTGGCGATGCGCAGTTTCTCTTCCCGGGTCATGGAGGCGCCGGGGCTTTGCTCGCCGTCACGCAGGGTGGTGTCGAAAATGATGACGCGATCGTTGTTGTTCATTGTGGTCACTCTCCTCTTGTCCCGCCGGGGGTGCGGCCGAGCGCTGGCTAATGACGCCGCGGCTCGTGGCCGCGACGACGGATGGCGGATTGTGGCGCGAAACGCGCGGGGCGGGAAGGCGCGGGCGGCGCACAGGGGCGCCGCCGTACAGGCTCAGTTGATGGGCGTGGCGGTGAGGTTGGCGCGGATGTCGGCGTTCTGCAGCTTGACGCCGTACATGGAGGTGACGGCCCCGCCGGTGGGGTGTACGTGCTGGACGCGGTCGATGTCCACTTCCTTGAAGTGGACGCGCCCGTTCACCGCGAAGCCCAGCGGGTCGGGGGTGACGGGGGTGCAACTGCTGCCGTTCTTGGTGCAGACCTTGGTGGGCGCGACGTCGAGGTTGAGGTCGGCGTTGAAGCCGTAGGTGTTGGCGTTGGGGTCCTTGGGGTCGCCGTCGGAGGTGTGGAAGTTATCCACAACCAGTTGGGCGCCGCTGCCGTTCACGCCGTTGACGCGGTCGGTCTCGAGGATGATCTGGTTGCGCTTCTCGTCGGTGGCGACGCCGTTGACGGAGCTGTCGATGGTGGTGTCGCGGACGAAGACGTTCTTCAGCTTGACCGAGACGCCTTCGTTGCCCCGGTCTTCCCAGCGGCCGCCGCTGGCGGAACAGGCGCTGGCGGTGGCGCCGCTGCCGCCCACGCAGAGGGCGCCGGCCCCGCCGGAGCTGAGGGCGAGGGTGGAGCCCTGTTCGTAGCGCTTGAGCACCAGCCGGCCAAGGCTGGCGCCGGTGGCGCGGTCGCCCCAGCGCAGGTCGGAGACGTCGAGGTTGGACCAGTAGGTGCCCTTGCGCAGTTCGACGCCGTTGTGGGTGACGTCCACGGTGCCGTCGCGGAAGTGCATGTCGTAGCGGGTGCCGGACAGCCACAGGCCCTTGCCGGTTTCGTCGACGGTGATGGCGGCGCGGGCGTCGCTGACCACGAAGTCGGCGTTGTAGCCGATGCCGTCGCCCACCAGGCCGCCGGGCTTGAGGGTGATCTGGCCGTTGAGGGTGAAGTCGTAGGCCGGGAAGATCTCCATCAGCACCAGCAACTCGGTGCCGCCCTGCAGGGGGGCGTTGGCGCTGCCGACTCGCAGGCCGTCGAAGCTGTAGCTGCCCTTGAGGTTGTTGAGCCCCAGGCGCAGGCCGTCGAAGTGGCCGTTGTAGTTGCCCTTGCTCATGTCGCTCTGGGTGCCGGCGTAGCACCCGGTGGCGCCGCCGCCGGCGCAACTGCGGGTGATGTCGAGGGTGAGCTGGCCGCTGCCGTAGGTGCGCAGGCCGCTGAACCACATGCTGTTGCCGTTATCGGTGAGCGAGACCGCGCTGTTGGCCATGTTCCAGTTGAGGTCGGCGGTGAGGCCGGCCAGCCCGGAGTTGGGGTCGCCGCCGGGGCGCAGGGCGATGCTGTTGCGGCGGCTGCCGTCGTCGACGAAGTTGAGGTCGATGCCGAGGCTGCCGAGCTTCTGGTTGGTGGGGTTGCCGAGGATCAGCCCGCCGAGGGTGGCGTTGAGCTTGAGGTCGGCGAAGGCGATCTGGACGAAGCTGCCGTTGGCGTCCTGCACCAGGTCGAGGGTGAGGCCGTTGAGGCTGCGCAGGGTGCCGGAGAAGTTCTCGGCGCGGAGGATGCCTTCGTCCTGGTACTGGAACAGGCTGTTGCTGATGCTGACGTCGGTGCGCACCCGCAGGCCGGAGCCGCTGGCGCCGCCGCTGGAGACGCTGACGGTGCCGCCCAGGCGCAGGTCCATGTTGAGCTTGCCGAAGCTCTTGTCGGCGCCGGGGCCGCGCAGGTCGGGGGCATCCGGGGTGACGGGGCTGGCCGTGGGGTCGCCGCTGGCCAGGTCGAGCCCGATGCCGCCGATGGCGGCGATGAAGCGCGAGTTGCCGAGGTCGAGCTTGACGGCCTGGCCGTCGCCGCCGCTGACGATGTCGAGGTAGGCGTTGTTCAGGTAGGCGTCCAGGCTCATGCCCTTCACCACCAGGTCGTAGCCGTTGTCGCGGTAGTAGAAGGTGACGTCGGAGAGCGACAGGCGGCTGTCGTCCACCGAGATGCCGGTGACGCCGCTGGCGCCCCCGCCCTTGAGCTTGAGCACGCCGCCGAGGGTGTAGAAGGCGCGCAGGCCGCCGAAGCTGCGGGGGCTGCCGCCCATTTCGACGCTGTTGACGTTCATGACCCGGGCGCCGCCCTGGTGCTGCACCTGCAGGCGGCCGCCGGTGACGTCCACCTGGGTGGTGGAGGTGGTGGTGGCGCCGGTGCGGGCCTGGTTGCTGACGCCCTTGAGGTTGAGGCTCTGGCCGTCCTCCTGGTAGCTGATGGAGCTGGCGGACCAGGTGCCGGTGGTGGTTTCCAGGGTGATGCCGTCCCGGCCGCTGACATCGGAGAGCGCGGAGTCGTCCAGCGCCTGCATGGCCTGGGCCAGGGGGCTGAGGAGGACCGCGAACAACGCCACTGCACGCATCGCCTGCTCCTTCTTCTATTTGGGGAACACCAGCACGCTGCCTTGCATGCGGATGCTGCCGTCGATCCGGGCGGAAAAGATGTTGGTCTGCTGGTAGGTGGCGTCGCCGCCGTTGGCGACGGTGCCGGCCTTGTTGCGCCAGCCGCCCTGGTTGGCGACGGCGAAGGCGAAGCTGCCGTCCTTGAAGCGCACGTTGTTGGGCAGGCCCAGTTCGATCACGTCCTGGTTGAAGCCGGCGCTGGCGTCGTTGATGGCGCGGGTGCGCAGGGTCAGGCCCTCGAAGCTGAACACGCCCTTGAGGTTGTCCAGCACGTACCAGCCACCGTTGGCTTCGGTGCGTATGGCGACGCGCATGCCGCAGGCTTCGGGGGTGCTGGCACCGGCGGTGGCGCAGCTGCGTTCGTTGACCGTCCACTGCGCGGGGTTGTTGCCGGCGGGGGTGTTCCACAGCACGCCGCCGGCCTTGTTGATGCTGAACTCGCCGGAGAGGTAGACCCCGCCCTGGCCGCTGGTGGCGCTGAGGTCGGCGTCGTCCAGGGGCTTGAGTTCGGCCTGGGCGCCAGCGCTGGCGAGCAGCAGGGCCAGGGTGAGCAGACGGGTCCTAGAGGTCATGGCTGGTCACCTTCAGGTAGTTGATGCTGAGGCCGCCGATCTCGTTGTAGCCGAAGTTGTAGCCGCCGGTGGCGGGGTTGCCGGTGCCGGACTTGAGGTTGTTGATGATGATGCTGGTGCGCGGGGCGTTGGCGTAGAAGTCGTCGGCCAGGGCCTGCTTCTGCGCGGCGGTGGTGCCGGATGCGGTGGGGTTCTGCAGCTCCAGCACGAACTGGCCGTTGCTGCTGACGTCGAACAGCAGCGGCTGGCTCTTGCCGTAGCCCAGCGCCACGGTGGCGTAGGCGCCGCTCATGAAGAGCGTGCGGTCGCGCTGCTGTTGGGCGGTGGTGCAGTTGGTGGTGCCGGCGGCGCAGGACATGAGCTGGATGCCCTTGGCGAAGACGTTCAGGCGCAGTTCGCCGACCATCTGGTTCTTCACCTTGTCGCCCCAGAGGCGCAGGTAGGAACCGTCCATGGCCAGTTCGGCGATGTCGAGGTTAATGACGTCGGTGCGCCCGGCGGCGACCTGGAAGTCGAAGCGGATGCCCAGGTCGACCTTCTCGCTGGCCCGGCTGGAGCAGGTGTTGCCGCCGGTGCTGTAGCCGCTGATGCAGGCCGACCCGCCGCTGGTGAGGCGCTCGGGGAAGGTGAACTCCAGCACCGAGATGCCGCTGGGGGTGGTCTGCACCCACTGCCCGGCATCGTTGAGGGTGCGCATCGACTCGCCCCGGGCGAAGTTGAGGGTGAAAGGATGGTCGAGCCGGCCGATGGTCACCGGGTTGAGGTTGGCGCCGTTGTTGCTCCCGGTGGCCCCCAGGTAGAACTCCTTCACGGCGATGGGCACGTTCTGCCCGCTGCCGTTGGTGATGTCATTGAGGGTGATGATGGCGCCGCTGGCATCGAGCATCACCTTGTCCAGCACGAAGCCGATGCCGGCGCCGTCCACGGCGGACAGCTCGGAATCGTCCATGGCCTGCATCTCGGCGTTTGCCAGGGCCGGCAGCAGACACGACAACAGGGCCAGGGTGCGCATGGTCAGCACCCCTTGGTGGCGGAGCCGAGGCAGGTGTCCTGGCGGGGGATGCCGTTGAACGCCTGGTTGAAGTCGATGTTGATCGGCGACACCAGGTTGCCGTTGGCGTCCCGGTACTTGGGCATATTCAGGAAGGCGCCCTTGAGGGCGGTCATGAAGGCGTTGCTGTCCATGTCGCGCCAGGCCACATCCTGGGTCTGCAGGGAGATGAAGAAACCCTTCGCAGCGCCCTCCATGCCTGCCATGTTGCTGGTGTTGCCCACGGGCAGGGACTGGAACTGGGAGAGGTTGAAGCAGGTCTGGATACCCAAGATGCCGCAATTGTTGGAGCGAATGATGGCAAGCGCGAGATCAGATACCACCGGAAAGCAGCCGCTGGTGCACTTCAGGCCGTCGCCGTTGACCACCCCCGCACTGGATGACCTTGTAGGGTCCGCCCTGCCAGAGCTGTCGACCAGGTTCGCGTCAGCCTCCAGCGTACTGGTTTCATAGATACCCCCCGCCCCTAAAAGGAATTGCTGCCATCCGCTGGCATTGGCATAAATCGCCCTGGCCGAGCCTTTGATATGCACGGGAATATTCCCGGTCAGGCTCTGGATGTCACCCGAGAGAATCCCCTTGGCCTCGCCAAAGCCGATGCGCACCCCCACCACCTGGTTGCCCGAGTAGGCGAACTCGACGAAGGGGTTGGAGACCTTGAAAGGGTTGATGGTGTTGTCGGCATTGACGGTGCCGAGGGCAAAATTGTTGATCAGGATGTCCGACGAGCCGGCCGCCTCACCGGCGCGATCGTACTGGCCGAGCTGGAGCTTCTTGATGTTGAGCTGGGTGTCGACGTCCACCCCGAAGTTGACGCGGGTGTAGTTGATGCCGGCGTTGGCGTCGGTGGTCAGGTTGATGAAGGCCTGGCCGGTGATGGTCGAGAGTTCAGCGTCATCCAGGGCCTGCATCTGGGCCTGGGCAGCGGTGGCCAGCACACTGGCGGCGAGCAGGAAGACAGCGCCCCTGAAGGGACTGCGAGACGGACGCATGGCGGGTTCCCTCACTTTTCTTGTTATCCGGGGCCGCTCCGGGGGCGGCGCGGTTCCGTGTTGCCACTATAGGGGCGCCCCTGCCATTTAGGCCCGACCCATAGGCGGGAAAAGGGCGGAATTGCATGGGCCCCGTACCGAGCGGCCGCTGCGGTTGTTACCCAAATCCACACCCGGGCTTGCCGCCCTGGCTTCGGACTGGTGATGCGCCACCGCTATCCGCCCTCGGCGTTCACCCGTCTTTGGATAGCTGGGCGAGTACCGGGGCACCTGTTCAACTGCCGGCTCCAAACCAACAAGGAGCCGTTGCCATGCTGAAATTCCCTGTCCTTCCCATCGCCCTCGTTGCGCTCGGCCTGCCCTTCATGGCCTCGGCGGCGGGTGAGCAGAGTGCGCTGGATCGTCAACTCAGTCTGATGAAGGGTGAGCCCCGCGCAGTGCTCGCCCCGTCCACGCTTAAGCCCAAGCTGTTCGGACGAAATGCACTGAGCACGGCTGCGGCCATCGCCGGCACGCTGACTGTCGGCAAGGTCATTACCTATGACGGGAACAACCACACGCCTTACAACCAGGAGCCCATGGATACCACCACGTTCAACATGGTCGTGACCGGGTACTTCAACCTCCCGCCCACCTCCGGCTCCTTGAGCCCCAACCTGGCCGCAACCACTACTCAGCTAGCCTTCGGCAGAGTGGTCAAACTGTTCAACCCCGCCCCGATCCCGGAGGCGGACCTGCTGTGCAATCTGTTCGTCACCTCCACCCTCGACCTGCAAGGCGTCAGCCTCGATGGCACCTACCTCCCGCTCAGCAAGGTCGGCTCATCGGTCAAGAACGGGACGACCTACTTCGACTACTTGGCCGTCGCCCTGGATAGCAACGCCCCCAACTATCCGCAGTACTTCCTCGACGAGCACGCCTTCTGCACCACCTTCGAATCCTTCAACAGCACCTACCCCAACGGCGCCTCGGTCCCGGTGACGCTGGTGCCCTGATCACCCAGGTGACGCACTGCGTCAGTTTGCGACTGGCGCAGGAGGGGGGCCGGGGGCGTAGAATCGCCCCAGGCCATGCCAGGCCGTGCCTTCATGGCCTGGCATGTTTTCTGCTCCCACCCTGCCATGGCTGCCCTCCTCTCCCTCATGACCACAGACCCGGATCACGCCGACGCCCGCTGGGACGAACTGAAGAACCAGAACGACCTGGCCTGGGACCTCGACGCCATCACCGACCGCCAGCAGGCCATCGACTTCCTGCTGCGCTTCGAGAACCGCCTGTGCGTCTATTCCAGCTACGTGAAGAAGCTCTACAGCAACTACAGCTTCGTGGTGCCGGAGGAGGCCCACGGCAGCATCGCCATCCTGCCCGACGAGCAGGCCTGGCATGACACCTTCCACGAAATCCCGCCGGAGGCGGTGCAGCCCACGGGCATCCACATCCTCCCTGGCGAGACCATGGGCCACACCGGTCTGTACCTGAAGATCCCCGGCGAGCATCGCCTGGCCGCCTCCCGCGAGGTGCCCTTCCAGGAAGGCCTGAAGCTGCTGATCCAGCGCTACCAGGCCAAGCACGACCACTTCCTGCCGGTGCTGGCCAAGGGGGACCTGCGCGAGTACGAGGCGCGCATGCCGTCGCTGCACCTGCACCGCGTCGATATCTCGCGCCTGGGCCACCTGTCGCAGTTGGAGGTCAACACCATCAAGGCCGCCATCGCGGATCACCTGATCGGACTCTTCCGCCACGCCTGACCGGGTGCGGCACGCGATCCTTTGATCGCTTCGGGCTGATTCGTCGCCCCCCTCATGCAGTACAATCGCCCCCTTTTTCCTGGCAGGGACCGTCTCCCACGATGATCGAACCCAAGCGCGTCTTGCGCGCCCTCGCCGAACACTGGTCGCTGCTGGAGCCGCTGTGCGAGCGCTTCGATACGGGCACCCTGAGCCTGTCCGAGCTGCGCATGCAGGTCGGCGCCCAGTTGCCGGCGGGCACGCCCACCGATATCACCGCGTTGCTCGACCAGTGGATCCGCCTGGATATCCTGGTGCCGGTGGCCAAGAGCCCCAACCGCTTCGAGCTGAACGCCCAGATCCACGACTTCCTCGCCTACCTGCGCCGCGAGCACCGCCTCGGCCTGTGCCTGGAGATCGAGGCCTACCTGCGCCACCTGGAGCGCCTGGCCGGGCACATCCAGGAAGCCTTCGAGATCCGCGACGGCAACGACCTGGCACGCCAGCTGCGCCTGCTGGACATGCGTGTGCGTGACGTGCTGAAGAAGCTCGACAACGACGAGCAGGCGCTGGTGGGCGTGGCCGAGCGGGCCAAGACCAGCGACCGGCAGATTCCGCTGCGCCAGCGCTATGCAGAAGTGCTGGCGACCTGGGACGAGTACGTCGAGCCGATGATCCAACTGGTGTCCGCCGATGGCGCCTTCGAGCAGGGCGTGCGCCGTGTGGAACAGGTGCTGCTCAAGCTGCTCGGTGAGCAGCAGCGCCTGGGTCAACTGGTGGACGATGACCTGCTGCTGCGCACCCATGCGCGCATCCTGGAGATGCAGACCACCGCCCAGTTGACCCTGCGCAAGGCCCGCGAGCTGCTGCTGCCGCTGCGCGAGGAAGCGCGCCGGCACAACGCCGTGACCCGTGGCGCGGCCCTGGCGCTCTCGGTGATCCGCAAGAAGGGCCTGGACGGGGTGCCCCAGGCGGCGATGCCGCTGTTCACCCGGCCGCAGAGCACCTTCCTCGGCAGTGCATCGCAGGTGGAGGCCTACGTCTACGCCCTGGCGCGCTTCGAGCCCAAGCCGGCGCACTTCCCCAAGGCCGGTGCCGGCCGCAAGGGCGCGCCGCCCAAGGCCCCGCGCACGGCACGGGAGATGATCGAGCGCTGCGAGCAGGCCCTGCCGCTGCCGGACCTGATGGCCTGGCTGCTGGAGCAGGAGCCGGACGGCGCCACCGACGAATTGCTGTACTGGTTCTCCCGCCTGTCGCGGGATGGCCGCTTCCAGCGCGAGCGCCTCGAGCGTCGCGACTACCTCACCGCCGAGCATCAGGTCAGCCTGAGCTCCTTCGCCCTCATCAAGAGCGAAAACCATGCAACTTGATCTTTCCGAAATGACCCAGCTCCAGGCGATCTTCCGCGAGCTGTTCAAGGGCTATCACCTCTCCCGCAGCGAGCCGGAGTGCTACGCCCAGTTGTCCACCATGCAGGACCAGTACCGGGCGCTGTTCAAGGCCCTGGGCTTCGAGCTGGTGTGCGACCCGCGCGGCTTCTACTACTTCGTGCCCGAGCAGATGGGCGCGCAGGTGAACAAGACGGCGCAGCGCCTGGCACTGTTCACCTTCATCCTGGTGGAGCACCTGGCCGACCAGGGCCGCGATCCGCTGGCAGTGCTCGACGGCGGCAGCATCGGCCGTGACGAGCTGCCGGCCCTGCTGGACAAGTACCGCGATCTGTTCCTGCAGGCCGAGGTGACCACCCACGAGGAGCTGGAGGAGAAGATCATCCGCCGCCTCACCCAGTTGGGCTTCGCCGAGGACAGCAACGGTGTGTACCGCTTCCTGCCGCCGATGCACCGCTTCCTCGATGTGTGCCTGTCGGTGCAGCACGACCGCGACCTGGCGGCCAGCCTGCACAGCACCGACCTGCCGCTGCAGGCGCCGGTGCTGATGAACGACGACGGCGACGAGCCCATCGTCAGCCTCGATCCGCAGGAAAGCCCTGTGGATGAGTCCGAAGAAGACGCCCTGGCCCGCGCCATGGCGGAAGAGCGCGCTGCACAGGAGATCGACGCATGAGCCAGGAACGCTACGGCATCCGCCGCTTCGCCCTGCTGAACACCGCCGGCTACAGCCTGGGCCTGTTCCCGCTGGAGAACCCGCTGTCGGTCTACGGCGCCAACAACCTGGGCAAGTCCGCGTCGATCAACGCGCTGCAGTTCCCCATCCTGGCGCGCATGTCGGACATGAGCTTCGGCAAGTACAGCCTGGAGCAGTCGCGCAAGTTCTACTTCGCCACCGACACCAGCTACATCCTCGTGGAAGTGTCCCTGCCCCACGGCCCGCACGTGATCGGCGTGGCCGGTCGCGGCCCGGGCGGCGGCTTCGGTCACCAGTTCTTCGCCTACCAGGGCAGCCTGGACCTGGATCACTACCAGAAGAACGGCACCTGCCTGCGCCAGCGCGAGCTGTTCGCCAACCTGGAGCGCGAGGGCATCAAGGCCTACGAGCTGAAGCCCGATGAGCTTCGCCGTCTGCTGGTGGGCGGGCATACCTCGATCCCGCTGGACCTGACGCTGATCCCGCTGCGCTCCACCAGCGAGCACAGCCTGAAGACCTTCCGCGCGCTGTTCATCAACCTGCTGCACATGCGCGAGATCACTGCGGCCAAGCTCAAGCAGCTGTTCCTCGATGCGTTCGAGCACAGCCTGCGCTCGGGCAGCGTGGACTACATCGCGGCCACCGAAGAGGCCTTCCGCGATGTGCGCCGCATGGAGCAGGACTACCAGGCGCTGGTGGCTGCCGGCCCGCTGGTGGAGGCGCTGGCCAACGGCGTGACCCAGCGCGAGATCCTGCGCGGCAAGCTGCATCGCCTGTCGCCCCTGCTGGATTCGCTGCTGGGCACCTGGCACGACTATTCGGGCGCGCGCCGCGAGGAGCTGGTGATCCAGGCCGAGCACTACCGCAGCGAGCAGGACGGCCTGCAGAACGAGCAGCGCGGTGGCACCACCGAGCTGATGCGCCTGGAGCGCGAGATCACCGAGACCCAGCGCTGGCTGGGCGAGCTGGCGGTGCTGAAGAACCGCTTTGCGCTGGTGGAGGACGCCAAGGTGCTGGAACAGCAACTGCTGGCCGCGAAGGACGCCCACGACGAGCTGGCCGGTGCGCTGGCGCAGTCCCGCCAGTTCTCCACCGAGGACCTGGACGAGCGCGTGCGCGACCTGGAGAAGCGCCTGAAGGCGGTGAAGCAGCAGCTCGACCATGCCGACAACAACAGCTACTCGCGCCTGCGCGAGGAGTTCTCCCAGGCCGACGTGGATCGCCTGATGCGCCTGTTCAACGGCCAGCTATTCAGCCTGCCGCTGGGCGAGAAAGGCATCCAACTGGATGACGCGGACGCCTGGGTTAAGACCCTGGAAGCGGTGCTGGATGGCTTCAAGGGCGATCACTTCATCGCCCCCGGCCTGGAGGTGGACCTTTCCCACATCGAGCCGCCGGCCCTGCAGGCCCTGGCCGACCGGGCGGCGCTGCGCGACCAGAAGGACCGCCTGGAGCGCGAGCTGAAGCAGTTGAAGACCCAGCAGTCCGTGGCCGCCGACCGTTCCGCGAGCAAGGCCCAGGCCGAGCAGTTGTACCAGGCGGTGCTGGATGCGCAGAAGGCCCTTGAGGACTTCCGCAAGACCCAGACCCTGACCGCCGAGGAGCCCGCCAAGCTGGAGAAGCTGGCGGTGCTGGAAGCCTCGCAGGACGAGCTGAAGCGCTCCAGCGATGCGTTCACCGAGCGCGTCCAGCAGCTGTCCGCCAAGCTGCAGCTGGTGGGCCGTCAACTGGCCGACCTGGAAGCCAAGGAACGCACCCTGGAAGACGCCCTGCGTCGTCGCCAACTGCTGCCGGCCGACCTGCCCTTCGGTACGCCGTTCACCGACCCGGTGGACGACAGCCTCGATAACCTGTTGCCGCTGCTCAACGACTACCAGGACACCTGGCAGGCGCTGCAACGCATCGATGGCCAGATCGACGCGCTCTATGCCCAGGTCCGCCTGAAGGGCGTGGCGAAGTTCGACAGCGAGGAAGATGCCGAGCGCCGCCTGCAACTGCTGATCAACGCCTACGCCCACCGCCAGGACGAGGCGCTGACCCTGGCCAAGGCCCGCCGTGCGGCGGTGACCGACATCGCCCGGACCCTGCGCAACATCCGCAGCGATTACGACAACCTGGAACACCAGCTGGCGCTGTTCAACCGCGAGATCAACAAGCGGCAGGTGTCGAACCTGGCGAGCTTCCGTATCGTGCTGGCGCCGAACAAGGATGCGCTGCGCCACATCGATCAGATCATCCACAGCGCCGGCCAGTACGAGGAAGGCGAGACGCTGTCGGTGTTCGACCTGACCCAGTCCGCCGAGCAGGACGCGAAGAACGAGGAGGCCAAGGAGTACCTGGCACGCCTGGTGGCGGCCAACGGCAACCAGTTGGGCCTGAAGGACCTGTTCGAGCTGGCGTTCGAGATCACCAAGGTGCATGGCCAGCCGGTGATCCACACGGACATCGATGGCGCGGCGTCCAACGGTACGACCATGACCATCAAGGCGCTGACCAACATGTACCTGTTGCTGCACCTGATGGACCGCGAGCAGGCCGGGCGCATCCGCCTGCCCTACTACCTGGACGAGGCGGCGGACATCGACGAGCGCAACCAGCAGGCGCTGATCGAGACCAGCGCGCAGTTGGGCTTCACGCCCATCCTGGCGTCGGTGAAGCCGCAGGTTTCGGCCCATGTGGCCATCGACCTGGAAGGCGGCAGCGGCCCGAACGGCATCTACATCGACGAGGCGGACTGGAAGTTCATCAAGCCCCGCGAGAAGGCGGCCAGCCCGGCTACCACTGAGGCGACGGGCTCCGAGGTGGAGCCCGCCTGATCGGGATGCTGTTTCGCTGACAACAAAAAGGGCCGCTTCGCGGCCCTTTTTGTTATCGGGGTGGGGTCATTTGTCGAGTTCGATCTTCGGTGCCCATTTCAACCACTCTTCGTTGAGTTCGTCGTGCAGGGCGAAGGTCTGGCCGGGGATGGCCGGGCTGCCCATCTGGGCGTTGTCCGGGGTGGCGAAGGCGATGCCGCCTTCCAGCAGCGCTTCGAGGGACTCGGTGCGTACCTTCACGCCTTTGAACAGGCCGGCGTCGATGCCGACGCCGCTGGCATTCCAGAAGCGCGTGCCGCTGCGCACCAGGGGTGCGTAGCGGGGCTCGATGAGGATGTGGATCAGCACCCGGTCGGCGGAGCTGCCGAGTTCGAAGCTCTCGACCTTGCCCACCGGCACTTCGCGGTAGCTGACCACGACGCCGGGCTTGATGGAACCCCGGCGGGCGGTGCTGAGGGTGACGCGCAGGCCCTCTTCCCGGGCGATGGTGGACGGCGGCTGGGTCAGGGCGGTGAAGCGCGTCTGGCTGGCGCCCTTGCGCATGGACGGCTGGACTTCGAGGTACTGGCCGCTGACCAGGGTGTCGAGGTTGGCGGTGCGTACCAGGCCGAGCTCGGGCTTGACCACCCAGAACTGGGTGCCTTCGCGGGCGATGCGCTCGGCGGACTCGGTGATGCGTGCGACCACGACGACACGGCTGAGGTCGTCCGCCAGGGAGATGCGCTCGACGCTGCCGACGTCCAGGCCCTTGTAGCGGACCGGGGTGCCTTCGCGCAGGCCGTCGGCCTGGGGCATGAGGATCTCCACCAGGGTGCCTTTGCCGAGGGCGAGGTTCTCGTTGTCGTAGAGGGTGAAGCGGCGCGGCTTGGTGACGGGGGTGGCCTTGGCGTCGGGGGTGGCGAAGGCGATGCCGCCGGCGAGCAGGGTCTGCAGGGACTCGCTCTTCACTTCGACGCCGGAGAGCCCGCCTTTGATGCTGACGCCGCTGACATTCCAGAAGCGGGTGGATTCGTTCACCAGGGAGGCGAACTCGGGCTCGATGTGCACGCCGACCACGACGCGCTGGCGGTCGCGGGAGAGCTGGTAGCTCTGGATGCTACCGACGCGCATCTGCTTGTAGAGGATAGGGCTGCCGACATCGAGGGAGCCGAGCTTGTCGCTGGTGAGCACCAGGTGCAGGCCGGGGGCGTCGGTGTTGAGCGGCGGAGCCTTGGGCCGTGCGGTGAATTCGCGGGTGGGGGTGCCGCTCTTGGCGAAGCGCACGGCGATGTAGTTGCCCTTCACCAGCGCTTCGATGCCGCTGATGCCGGCGAGGGAGATGGAGGGTTTGACCGTCCAGAACTCGGTGCCTTCGACGAGGAAGTCTTCGGTGCGGGGCTCCATGGTCAGTTCGGCAGTAGCCCCGGCGAAGTTCTTGTCCATGTCGAGCTTCTTGAGGGTGCCGACCTGGACGCCGTTGTACATGACGGGGGTGTTGCCGGGGTTTAGGCCGCTGACGTCTTCCATGCGCAGCATGACCTTGAGCCCGGCCTCGGCGGCTTCGAAGCCGTCGTACAGGCGGAAGGGGATGCTGGGGTCGGTGGGCGGGCTGTCCTGGCGGTTCTCGGGCGTGGCGAAGGCGATGCCGCCGGCGGCCATGCTGAGCAGCGATTCGGTGCGGATCTTCACCCCGGAGAGGCCGGCGGTGACGTTGAGGCCGCTGGCGTTCCAGAAGCGGGTGTGTTTGCGCACGAGGTGGGCGTAGGGCTGTTCGACCAGCACCTTGATCTCGACGGTGCGCTGGTCGGCGGCGAGCTGGTAGCTCTTCACCTGGCCGACCTGGATCTGCCGGTAGTAGACGGGGCTGCCCTGTTCCAGCGAGCCGAGGCGCTCGGCCTTGAGGGTGATGTGCAGGCCGGGCAGCGAGTCGGAAAGCGGCGGCGGTTCGGCGAGGGCGTGGTACTTGCGCTCGGGCTCGCCCTTGACTGGGTCGATGGCGATGTAGATGCCGGAGACGAGGGTTTCCAGCCCGGTGACGCCAGCGAGGGAGACGCGGGGGCGGACCAGCCAGAAGCGGGTTTCCTTGCTCAGGTAGGGCTCGGCCTCCTTGAGCACTTCGACGGTGGCGACCACGCCCTTGATGTCGTCGCTGACATGCAGGTCGGTGACCTTGCCAACCTGGATGCCCTTGTACATGAGCTGGGTCTTGCCGACCTGGATGCCTTCGCCGTTCTCGAAGTAGATGGTGATGTTGATCCCGGCTTCGTTCATGGACTTCCAGCCCAGCCAGAGGCCGATCGCGAGCGCTATCAGGGGCAGGACCCAGATGGCGGACCAGTTGGTGGTTTTCTTCTTCGTGGGCTTGGGCAGGTCAGCCATGCTCGTCGTCCATATCGGTGTTGTCCCAGATGAGTCGGGGGTCGAAGGTCACTGCCGCCACCATGGTGAGGACCACGACGCTGGCGAAGGCCGCGGCGCCGATGTTGGCCTCGATGCTGGCGAGGTTCCCGAAATTGACCAACGCCACGAGGATGGCGATCACGAAGATGTCCAGCATGGACCAGCGGCCGATCCATTCGATGAATCGGTACATGAGGATGCGCTGGCGGGCGGACATCGGTTGGTGGCGTTGTACGGAGTAAAGCAGCAGGGCGATGCCCACGAGCTTGAAGGTGGGCACGAGGATGCTGGCGGTGAAGACGACCAGGGCGATGGGCAGCATGTCGGCGTGGATCAGCTCGATGACGCCCCCCATGATGGTGGAGGGCGAACCCTTGCCGAAGAAGTTGACCGTCATGATCGGCAGCACGTTGGCCGGGATGTAGAGGATGGTGGCAGTCAGCAGCAGGGCCCAGGTGCGTACCAAGCTGTCGGGCCGGCGGGCGTGAAGACGGGAGCCGCAGCGCGTGCAGCTGGGGGCTTCGTCATCGGGGGCCGGCCGGTTGAGCTGATGGCATTCGCCGCAGACGAGGATGCCGGCATCAAGCGCTCTCACTGGCGTGCCCTCCCTCGTCCAACGCGTCCCAGACCTGATGGGGCGACATGGTGACTTCGAGCCAGACCTGGGACAGCAGAAGGCCGATGAAGCAGGCCAGGCCGATGCCGAGGTGCAGGTCGGCGAGGTCGATCAGTTTGACGATGCTGACGAGGATGCCCATGAGGTAGACCTCGAGCATCCCCCACTCACGCAGGTGGTGATACAGGCGGTACAGGTGCAGGCCCACCACCTGGTAGCGCCGCCAGCGAATGCACAGCAGGACCAGCAATTGGCAGACGAGCTTGAGGAACGGGATGACCATGCTGCAGAGGAACACCAGCACGGCGACGCCCTGCATGCCGCTGTCGTAGAGGCCGAGCACGCCGGTCCAGATGGTGTCCTGGGTGGTCTGTCCGAGCAGGTTGAGCTTCATGATCGGCAGGAAGTTCGCCGGCACGAAAAGCAGCAGGGCAGTGAGCACGAGGGCCATGGCCCGTCGCTCCATGTGCGCACGGTGGACGATCAACTCGTAGCCACAACGGGGACAGCAGGCTTTCTGCTCCTCTTCGACGTGCTGGCGATGCATCAGCAGGTCGCATTCGGGGCAGGCGAGCAATTCCTCCAGGGGGTATTCGGACAACGGGCGGACTTCAGCCGAGTCAGGCATACGGGGAGCTCACGGAGATTCGCGCTTATTCTAGACGAGCACAGCGCCAAAAGAGACTGCCCGAGTGTGACTGCATCTGGCCGGGCGGGGTTCATTTCTCGCCCTGCTCCAAAGTCGGCACCTGGAGCGTTCATGCACTGCAACAGCGTTTCAGCCGGCTATATGCGCGTCGGAGTTCAGTGCGATTTTCTTCCGCCC
>NZ_LYSP01000037.1:0-67357 GCF_001728945.1 Pseudomonas sp. ENNP23 | reverse complement strand
GATGGTCGGGGGTTTGACTTTGCGCTAAAGAAAACTCAAGCCAGCTCAGTCATTCGAGGCTGGAAGTCTTCCGCTTAGTCTTGTCATCCCTGTGAAAGGATGTCGCAGTCACCGCCGGATGACGGCGTGCCGCCCTCATCCGGCGACCGCTCGCCTCCCGGCGTTTGCCATTGTGCAGATACAAAAAAGCCGCCTATCGGCGGCTTTCACAGTGGTGACTTAATCCCCCCGGTATTCACACCCGCTTGTGCACGTCTCGTGTATGCGGACTCGGCTCAGTTCCGGGATCAGCGGCTTGACCTGCTGCCAGATCCATTTGGCAAGCACCTCGCTGGTTGGATTCTCCAGACCAGGGATGTCGTTCAGGTAGTTGTGGTCCAGTTGCTCGTAGATGGGCCTGAAAAGCGCTTTGATCTCCGAGAAGTCCCGAATCCAGCCGGTATGGGGATCAACGTCCCCTTCGATATAGAGGGCGACTCGGAACGAATGACCATGGAGACGGCCGCACTTGTGTCCTGCCGGTACGTGGGGGAGGCGGTGGGCTGCCTCGAAGATGAATTCCTTGAAGATTTCCAACTGCTGCGCCCTGGCTGAAAGGGATTTCGGGGGCGCGAGTGTATCAGGTGTGACCTGTGTTTTCGTACCGCCCGGCGCCAGCCCAGGCTTCAGCGAAGGCCCAGGCGTTTCGCCAGTCGTAGAAGGTTGGCGCGATCCAGCCCCAGGTCGCGTGCCGCAGCTGCCCAGTTGCCCTGATGATGCTGCAGCCCCGCCTCAATCAGGCGTCGCTGGTAATCATCGACGGCTTCCCTCAGGTCACGGACCTTGCCGGCACCTGCTTCGATTGCACTGGATGTTGCAGTCACGCCTTCCTGGAGCGCTGGCAGCGCCAGGTCGGAAGCGTCGATCGTCAGGATGCGTGGTCGCTGGGGGCGCACGGCAGCCAGCGCCTTGAGCCCCGCCCGACCGATCAGATGCTCCAGCTCCCGCACGTTCCCTGGCCAGTCATAGCGGAGGAGGGCGGCCTGTGCGTCTGCCGCCAGGCGCAGGCTGCGGAGCCCGAGCTGGGCCCGGTTGCGTTCGAGGAAGAAGCCCGCCAGCAGCAGCACATCCCGTCCACGCTCCCGCAATGGCGGGACCAGCAACGGATACACGCTCAGCCGGTGGTACAGATCGGCGCGAAAACGGCCTTGCCTGACCTCCTCGGCCAGCTCCCGGTTGGTGGCTGCGATGACCCGCACATCCACCCGATGCTCCCGATCCGAGCCGACGCGCTGCAGTTGCCCGCTCTGCAGCACCCGCAGGAGCTTCGCCTGGACGGCCATGGGCAGCTCGCCCACTTCATCGAGGAACAGCGTCCCCCCGTTGGCCAGCTCGAACTTGCCTCGACGATCACTCACCGCACCGGAGAATGCACCACGCACATGCCCGAACAACTCACTCTCCACCAGCGTGTCAGGTAGCGCCGCGCAGTTCAGGCTGACCATCGGCATCCCGTGCCGGGGCGAGCGGGCATGGATCGCCTGGGCCACCAGCTCCTTGCCAACCCCCGTTTCCCCGGTCACCAGCACCGTCAGCTCGCTGTCCGCCACCGTTGCGATCTCCGCCAGCAGCGCCTTGTGCGCAGCGCTCTGACCGATCAGCTCACGAGGCGCCGGCTCACCGGCGGCCTGGCGGTATGCATCCGCCCGCTGCCGTTCGTCCTGTGCGCGACGCTCCAAGTCATGCATGCGCTCCGCAGCCTTCACCGTGGCGGAAGCCAGGCTGGCAAATTGCTCCAGTGTCTGCAGGTCCTGCTGCGAAAAGCGCGACGGGTCCAGGGCATCCAGCGTCAGCAAACCCCATGGGCGCTCATCGAGGTAGAGCGGGCACCCCAGGCAATCATGCACCTCCAGGTGCGCGTGATGGCCCTCCACCAACCCGTCGTAGGGATCGGGCAGGTCGCAGTCCGCAGGAAAGTGCGTAGGGGATCGCTGTTCCAGCAAGGCCGCGAGACGGGGGTGATCGGCCACGCGGAAGCGCCTGCCCAGGGTATCGAGGCTCAGCCCATCCACTGCCAGCGGCACCAGGTGTTCATCCTCCAGGCGAAGAAGTGCCGTGGCATCGCACGGCAGCAATTCGCGGAGGGCTTCCAGCAAGCGACGATAGCGCTCGCGTTCAGGCAGATCGCGGGAGAGGTCGCTGACCAGGGGAAGCAAGGTTTGCAGCAAGGATTGCGCAGTCATAATGACTCCATGCGTGTCGTTAGGACATGGTGCCAATTGTAGTCAAATTAACCTGTATAAATGCAACTAGCTGAATATAAAAGGAAAATTTTCTGGCACGAAAACTGGAATAGACAAGGTGAACCATCACACCACAAGGGAAACTCCCATGCTCTCCAGCCAAGCCCGTGCAATCGTCACTTCCACCATCCCGCTGTTGGAAACCGGCGGCGAAGCGCTGACTACCCACTTCTACCGCATCATGCTGACCGAGTATCCCGAGGTCCGTGTCCTCTTCAACCAGGCCCACCAGGCCAGTGGCGACCAGGCGCGCGCCCTGGCCAACGGCATCATCACGTACGCCCGCCACCTCGATCGCCTCGACGTCCTCGGGCCGATGGTCGGGCGCATCGTCGCCAAGCACGTTGCCCTGCAGGTCCTGCCCGAGCATTACCCCATCGTCGGCGCCTGCCTGCTGCGGGCGATCCGTGAAGTGCTGGGCGAGGAGATCGCTACCGACGAGGTGATCGCCGCCTGGGCCGACGCCTACCAGCAGCTTTCCAGCCTCCTGATCGCTGCCGAGGAGGAGGTCTATTCCGCCAATGCCGAATCCGAAGGCGGTTGGCGGGGCGGGCGTCGCTTCGTGGTGCGGCAGAAAGTGGTGGAGAGCGAGGAGATCACCTCGTTCTACCTGGCTCCCGCCGATGGCGGCCCCGTCCAGGCGTTCATCCCCGGCCAGTTCATCGGCTTGCGGCTGGACATCGATGGGCAGGAGGTACGCCGCAACTACTCCCTGTCCGCCGCCCCCAACGGTCGCGACTACCGCATCAGCGTCAAGCGTGAACCGAATGGCAAGGTATCCAACCACCTGCACGATCGGGTCGGGGAGGGTGATGCCCTCGAACTGTTCGCCCCCGCCGGCGACTTCATCCTGCGCCCCGGCCGCAAGCCTCTGGTGCTGATCAGTGCCGGCGTCGGTATCACCCCCGCCCTCGCCATGCTCGAAGCCGCCCACGGCAGCGGTCGACCGATTCACTTCATCCACTGCGCCCGCAATGCTTCCGTGCAGGCTTTCCGCCCCTGGCTGGAAGAGTTGGCCGCGCACACGTCGAATCTGCGACTCCACACCTGCCTCAGCGAACCGAGCGCCGGTGACCGGGCCGATGCCATCGGCCTGTTGAGCCGCGACCAACTCGCCCAGTGGCTGCCCGCCTCCCGCGATGTCGAGGCGTACTTCCTCGGTCCCAAGCCCTTCATGGCCATGGTCAAGAAACACCTAGCCGCGTTGGGCGTGCCGGCTGCGCAGTGTCACTACGAGTTCTTCGGCCCGGCTGCCGAACTGGATGCCTGAACCGCCGCCCGGCACCCCGGTGCCGGGCCTTTACTGGAGGTGTTCACCATGTGCCCTGTCCCTTGCCCCTTTTTGAGCCTGGCCCACGGCCTGCTGGCTGCCGGCCTCGCGCTGCTGCTGGTTGGTGTCGTCGGTGCCTACGGGCTGGATCATTACCTCGCGCTGCCAGCCCAGGTGCTGGCCCATGGACTGGTCATCCTGGGGCCCACGCTGATCAAGGTCGGCTATGTCATCCGTCTCACCGCTCTGCAACGCCTGCATCGGGAGGCCTGCCATGCAACTGCGTGATCGTCGCCGCGAACTGGCCATTGCACCGCTTTGGCGCCTCGGGTTCCGGCCCTTCTTCCTGGCGGGCAGTGCCTTCGCGTTGCTCGCGGTAGCGGCCTGGCTGGGCGTGCTGAGCGGAGCACTTCAGGATTGGCAGCCCACCGGAGGCTGGCTCGCCTGGCACCGCCACGAGATGCCCTTCGGTTTTGCCGTGGCAATCATTGCCGGCTTCCTGCTCACCGCCGTGCAGAACTGGACAGGCCAGCCGGGCCTTGCCGGCCGCCCGCTGGCCGGCCTGTTTACGGTATGGCTGCTGGCGCGACTGGCCTGGTTTGGCGGTGTGCCTCTGGTGATAGTGGCGCCCCTGCAACTGGTCTTCCTGCCCCTGCTGGCCTGGGTAATCGGCTGTCGCTTGTGGCGGGTGCGACAGCGCAACAACTACCCGGTCGTGCTGATGCTCCTGCTGTTGGCAGTGGCCGATGGGGTCGTGGTGCTGGGCACGCTCGCGGGCAATGACGCTTGGCCGCGCCAGGGTGTGCAGGGGGCGCTCTGGTTGGTGGCCGCGCTGATGGGTTTGATCGGCGGGCGGGTGATCCCGTTCTTCACCCAGCGCGGGCTTGGTCTGCCCAGCCAGGTCAAGGCCTGGCCCTGGCTGGAGTGGGGCACTCTGGGGCTGTCGCTGGCCGTGGCGCTGTCGGCGCTCATGGGCGCCGCCAACCGGCCCGTTCCGTTCCTGGCTCTGCCGTTCGCCGTGCTTGGGGCGGGGCACCTGCTGCGCCTGGTGCGCTGGTATCACCGGGGCATCTGGCGGGTGCCATTGCTCTGGTCACTGCACCTGGCATTCGCCTGGCTGGTGGTAGCGCCGTTCGGCCTCGCGGCCTGGCACCTGGGCTGGCTGGCGGGCAGCAGCCCGGCCCTTCACGCACTGGCGGTGGGTGCCATGGGTGGCTTGATCCTGGGGATGCTGGCGAGGGTCAGCCTCGGGCACACCGGGCGCGCGCTGGTGGCGCCTCCGGCGATGGGCTGGGCCTTCGGCCTGCTCAACCTGGGGGCGGTGCTGCGGGTCTTCGGCATCGGGATTTGGCCACTGGCCAGCCTGCTGCTGGCCGGGGCTTGCTGGATCCTGGCCTTCGCCCTGTTCCTTGGGCACTACGGGTCGATGTTCTGGCGGGCCCGGGTTGATGGTCAGCCGGGCTGAAGGCGGCGAGGGTCAGGGGCGGGCGGTGCGCGCGCGTGCCAGTTCCTGTTTCAGCCAGTCGGCCGAAAGCTGCTCCTGGCCAGCACAGTTCACCTTGTAAGGCTTGCCACTCATGCTGCTTTCCGTGGCTGCACGGGCGATGAAATCCTCGGCGTTGTCCACCAGGCCCTTCTTTTCCAGGTAGTTCAGCTTCTTCTGCATGTGCTGCCGTGCCTCGGCGGCGGGGTACTCACTGCCGTTGCGGATGAACAGGCAGCCACTGCTTTCCACGAACCCCAGCAGGGCGTTGATCTCCTGCTGGCTCTTCGCGTCCAGTTGGGCCTGGCTCGGGGTGGTCGCAAGCAGCAAGCAGCTGGCGCAGATGGCCCGCCAGATAACGGTGGAAGCGCGCATCGTTCCAATACTCCATGTGGCTCAAAGGGGTGTGGCGTTTGTACCAGGGGCCGACCGGCAGGGCGACGTCCTCCGTCACGACTTCGGCATAGTTCTGCAGCGGTCGCAGCGGGTAGCCCAGCGGGTCGGCCGGAGCATACACATTCAGCCAGCGCGCGGCTCGCTCAAGGCCTGCCGGCAGGCAATGACCGGGGAAGCGGATAGGTCGCACCGGGTCGTAGGCGAAGGTGAAGAGCGGGATGTTGCAGCCGAAGGTCACCAGGCCCGCCAGGGTTTCCAGCGCGAGAAAGGGATCGCGCGGACAACTGGGCGTCGTGTTCAGCTTCTGCTGGTCCCAGGCGAAGTTGGAGAAGATGTGCCCGCCCAGCGAGTGGGCCAGCACCACCAGTGGCGTGGTCGGCGCCACCTTCGCCCGCAGGGCCGTGAGGCCGTTGCGCAGGCACTGGTGCACCTCCTCGTAGGTGGTGTCGTAGGCCTGGCTCACCTTGCGGTAGCCGCTGGCGTCACCGAGGAACAGCGTCACCGCCTCGCGCAGCCAGCGCCAGGTCACTGGTTCGCGCTCCAGGCGGTCGAGGTAGGCCCGTTCGCGGCGGTCCAGCACGCTGGCCCAGTACAGGCTCTGGAAGGCGATGGTGTCGGCCTCCACGCCCAGCTCCCGGCGCAGCCCGCCGATAAGGCCCTGGGCATAGCTGTACTGGCCCTCGGCATCGCGCTGGTCGGGCTGGCTGCCAATGCCATGCAGGATGGCGACGGCGAGTTTCATGGGTTCCTTCCTTGGAGCAGATCGGGTCAGAGAGGGAGCAGGCGTTCGGCGAGGCGGCCGCTGTCGGCCAGTTCGAGAAACTCGTCACCCAGCCGTTGGCTTTCCGCCATGGCCTTGCGCCAATAGCGCTCGCGGCCATCGTCGTCGCCCAGGTAGCGGGTGAAGTCCTTGCGGTCCGGCAGTTTGCCGTGGGGCAGGGTGGCCAGGTAGTCCTTCGACGGTGCCAGCAGCAGGACGTCCTGCAGACGCTCGGCATCGCCTCGGCGCCAGGGCAGGCCCTTGTCGAACCAGCCGGGGATGACCTTGTCGGTGAAGTGCGGGTAGAGCACCACCCCGTCGCCCTGATAGGGCAGGTCCAGGTGGTAGTCCAGCAGGCCGCCGTCGCGGTAGGTTCCGGGGCCGACGCCAGGGATGTCGCGCACCCCCTCCATCACCATGGGGATGGAGCCGGAGGCCAGCAGCGCGTGGCGCAGGTTGGCGCCGTCCAGCGGCAGGCAGCGCGAGGGGAAGTCGTTCAGCGCCGCCAGCGGCGGCGCCAGGCGGCTGTCATGCAGGATCACTCGCTCGAAGTGGCGCGCCAGGCGCGGGCGGCCCAGCAGGTTGGCGCCGATCACCGAAGACAATCCCAGGCCCAGCGCTCCCCGACGGTCGTGGGCGAGCAGGCCATGGCTCTTCACCACCACCACGTTCAGGCGGTAGTGCGGGTTGCTCAGCACCTGCTGGTCCTGGCCGTCGAGCAACTGGTCCAGCATCGCCGTACAGCGGCGGCTCACGTCCGCCATGCTCACGCCCTTGGGGAAGCGCTGAGAGGTGTACAGCTCGCCGAGCCGCCGGAGGCCTTCGGCGGCGTCCGGCAGGCAGGCACTGGCGAAGCGCCAGGAGCCGATCGAGGCACCGATCAGCGAGCGCTCCTGGGGCGCCCGGGGTAGCCATTCGCCGAACAGCGCCAGGTCAAGCCCCTGGATGCCCAGCGCCTTCGGCCCGCCCGCCGCGCCGGGCAGGATCTTCACATCCGCCGGCTGCAGGCCGTGCTCGCGGATACGGGCCAGCGCTCGCTTGCCGGCGCGCAGGGTGAGGGCGGGCGACTTGATGTGAATGGCGCTCATGGGGGCCTCCGAAAAAAGCGAGGCAGCGATTATAGTGGCCCGCGCCGGCTGACCAAGCGCTTTCAGCATGTGAATGATGCGTCCGCAGGCAGCGCGATGCCGCCCCGGCAGCGGGGCTTCGGTGAATTCAGCTTGAATTAATGGCGACTGGCTACAGTGAGCCCATCTCAAGACAGCAATCCCCACAAGGAGAACCCACGATGAAAACCCTTACTGCCCTGTTCGCCACTGCCGTTCTCGCCACCACCTCCAGCCTCGCCCTTGCTCGCGACCTGGGGCCGGATGAAGCGCTCAGACTGCGTGACGCCGGCACCATCCAGTCCTTCGAGAAGCTCAATGCCGCCGCCCTGGCCCAGCACCCCGGTGGCACCATCAACGAGACCGAACTGGAGGAAGAGTACGGCCGCTACGTCTACCAGGTAGAGCTGCGTGATGCCAAGGGCGTGCAGTGGGACCTGGAGCTGGACGCCACCAACGGCCAGGTTCTGAAGAACCACCAGGACGACTGATGCGCCTGATCATCCGCTACAGCGGCATCGTCGCCCTGGTCCTGGCCACCTGCACCCTGCAGGCCATGGCCCGCGACCTGGACCAGGACGAAGCCCTCAGGCTCCGCGAACGAGGGGTGATCATGCCCCTCGAACAACTTCTCGACCGCGCCCTGGGGCTCTACCCCGGGGCGCGCCTGCTGGAAGCGGAGCTGGAGGAGGAAGACGATATCTACGTGTATGAAGTGGAACTGCTGACCACCGATGGCGTGGTCCGCGAGCTGGAACTGGATGCCCGTGACGGCCGCATCCTGAAGGACGAGGAAGACGACTGATGCGCCTATTGCTGGTGGAGGACCATGTTCCCCTGGCCGATGAACTGCTGACCGGCCTGGCCCGCCAGGGCTACGCCGTGGACTGGTTGGCCGACGGCCGCGATGCCGCGCATCAGGGCATCAGCGAACCCTACGACCTGATCGTGCTGGACCTTGGATTGCCGGGGCGTCCCGGCCTTGAGGTGCTCCAGGAGTGGCGCGCCAACGGCCTCGCCACCCCGGTGCTGGTGCTCACTGCGCGGGACTCCTGGGCCGAGCGCATCGAAGGCCTCAAGGCCGGTGCTGACGACTACCTGACCAAGCCGTTCCACCCCGAGGAGCTGGCCCTGCGCATCCAGTCCCTGCTGCGCCGTGCCAAGGGCCTGGCCAACCAGCCGCACCTGGAGGCCGCCGGCCTGCAACTGGACGAAGGCCGCCAGTGCGTGCTGCGTGACGGCGAAGAGGTGACGCTGACCGCCGCCGAGTTCCGCCTGCTGCGCTACTTCATGCTCCACCCCGGCCAGTTGCTCTCCAAGAGCCACCTGGCCGAACACCTGTATGACGGCGAGACCGAGCGCGATTCCAACGTCATCGAAGTCCACGTCAACCACCTGCGCCGCAAGCTCGGCCGCAGCGTCATCGAGACACGCCGTGGCCAGGGCTACCGCTTCACCGGAGTCACCGGGTGAGGTCCATCCAGCGCCAGCTTTCCCTCGGCCTGGTCGCCCTGCTGCTGGTGGTTGGCCTTCCACTGGCCCAGCTCAGTCTCTGGCTGTTCGACGACGGCCTGCGGCGTTACCTGGAGAACAACCTGCGCAGCGAAGCGGAGGGCCTGCTCGCCGCCCTGGTGCGTGGTCCCAATGGCATCCAGTTGGACGAGCAGAAGCTCAACCCCGCCCACCAGCAGCCCTTTTCCGGGCGTTACTTCGTGATCCGCATCGACGACCGCCCCTGGCGCTCCCGCTCGTTGTGGGACAGCGAACTGCAACTGCCCGAGCGTGCCGGCCTGGCCACCGACCTGCTGCCTGGACCCCGCGAGCAGCGGCTGCTCACCTACCGGGGCGACTACCGGCGCTTTGGCCGCCAGGTGGTCATCGTCGTCGCTCAGGACTACACCCCCGTGCTGGAAGAGTTCCGCCGCGTGCAGTGGACCGGCGTCGCACTCGGCCTGGCCGCGCTGCTGCTGATCCTCGGCCTGCAGCGCTACACCGTGCGCCGCGCCCTGCGTCCCCTGGAGCGGGTCCGGCAGCAGATCGCCCAGTTGCAGCAGGGTCAGCGCAGCGAACTGGACGCCCAGGTACCCCGAGAGCTGGAGCCGCTGGTGGGCCAGGTCAACCACCTGCTGGCCCACACCGAAGACACCCTGCGTCGCTCGCGCAATGCCCTGGGCAACCTCGGGCACGCCCTCAAGACACCGCTTGCCGTGCTGGTCAACCTGCAGGGCCGGGAAGAGCTGCGCGAGCATCCCGAGCTGCGCGCCACGCTCACCGAGCAACTGGAGCAGATCCAGCAGCGCCTCGCCCGCGAACTGGGGCGTGCCCGGCTGGCCGGCGAGGCCCTGTCCGGTGCGCACTTCGATTGCGACGCGGAACTGCCGACCCTGTTCAACACCCTGGCGATGATCCACGACAGCGCGCTCGACCTCGACTGGAGCGTCGAGCCCGGCCTGCGCCTGCCCTGGGACCGGGAAGACCTGCTGGAGCTGCTGGGCAATCTGCTGGACAACGCCTGCAAGTGGGCCGAGACCCAGGTGCTGCTGGGGATATCCCGCCAGGCCGACGGCTACCGCCTGTGCGTCGACGACGACGGCCCCGGCATCGCCGAGGACCAGCGCCAGGCCGTGCTGGAGCGCGGCACCCGCCTCGACGAACAGGTGGCCGGGCATGGCCTCGGCCTGGGCATCGTGCGTGACATCGTCGAGGCCTGGGGCGGTCACCTCAGCCTGGACAGCAGCCCCCTCGGCGGCCTGCGGGTGCGCATCGACCTGCCTGTTCCGCACCGTTGACGGCGCACAGTGCGGTTGGTATCAGGCCTGTCTAGTCTGAAGGCAACCCAACAAGGACCCGCCCCATGCATGCATTCGATGCTCCCCATCCGCCGCACCTGGCCCGGCTGCTCGGCTACGCCGGGCTGGTGCCCTTCGTCACCGGCGCACTCGGCATCTGGCTGACCCCGATCGGTTGGCGCCCCCTGGTACTGGCTGCGTTACTGGATTACGCCGCCGTCATTCTCGCGTTCATGGGCGCCATTCATTGGGGGCTGGCCATGCGCGCCGGCCAGGACGACACCCGCGCGCGCCTGCAACTGGGCCTCTCGGTGATTCCCGCGTTGTTCGGCTGGGTCGCCATCGCCGCCGGGCTGCCCGCTGGCCTGGCGGTGGCCGTGTTCATCCCGGCCTTCATCGGCCTTTACCTGGCCGACCTGCGTGCCGTGCGCCTGGGCCTCGCACCGGGCTGGTACCCGGCCCTGCGCCGCCCGCTGACCATTGGCGTGGTCACCAGCCTGCTGGTGGCCTGGGGCGGCCTGCTACTCGGCCAGCCAGGCTGACACCGTGGCCAGTGCCGCCTCGCGGCGCTCGGCCCAATCTCCCACCAACACCACGTAGCGCTGCCCCTGGGCCTTCAGCCACGCCTCACTGGCGTGGAAGAACGCCAACCGTTCAGCCAGCGCTGGCTGACAGCGCTGCCCATCGCCCACCCAAGGCACGCCTTCCGGGCTCAGCAGCAGGTGCAGGTCGTAGCGGCGCTCGGCCAGGGCCGTCTCCAGCCAGGCCGGGCAATCGCCGAACAGCGTGCGGCTCCAGAGGATGTTGCTCAGCAGATGGGTATCCAGCACCAGCAGCGCCGGTCGCTCGGCCCGCGCCGCGTCTTCGCGCTGCAACTGCCCCCGGGCGATCAGGGGAATGTCCGCGTAGCAGGTGTCGCGCTGCTGCTCGTCGATGAACTCGCGCACGTACTCGCCCACCACCCGGCCGCCGAAGCGCGTAGCGATCTCGCCGGCCAGCCAGCTCTTGCCGCTGGACTCGGGGCCGGCCATTACCAGCACCTTCATACCGAAGCCGCCAGGGGCTGGCGCCACTGCCGCCAGCCATGCACCGCCAGCAGGGTGAACAGCGCGTAGAGCGCGGCGGTGAGGTAGAGCCCCTTGTAGGTGAACAGCCCAACGAAGATCACATCCACCACGATCCACAGCGCCCAGCATTCCAGGCGCTTCTGCGCCATCCACACCTGGGCCACCAGGCTGAACCCGGTCAGCGCCGCGTCCAGCCAGGGGACGGCGGCATCGGTGTGGGTGGCCATCACATAGCCCAGCGTCAGGCTGCCGGCGGCACCCAGGCTCAGGTCCGTCGCCAGTTGCGCCGGAGTCAGGCGGCTGACCTCGCGGCCGTCATGGCGGGCGCCGCCCCGGGTCCACTGCCACCACCCGTAGCCTTGCAGCACGGCGTAGATGCCCTGCAGCAGCATGTCGGAATAGAGCTTCACCTCGAAGAAGATCCAGACGTAGATCAGCACCATCACCAGGCCGATGGGCCAGCACCAGATGTTCTGCCGGGCGGTGAGCCAGACGGCCAGCACGCCGAGCGCGGCGGCGAAGAGTTCAAGCGGTGACACGGGCGACCCTCGTTCGATGGAGGGGCGATTGTAGCGGCTCCCACCTGCCGCGCCAGTGGCGGCAAGTGGGGCAGGGGAGGGCTCAGATACGGAACTGGCGCAGCAGGTGGCCGAGGCGTTCGGCCAGCTCGTTCAACTGATGGCTGGCACTGCGAGTCTGCTCGGCGGCCATGGCCGTATCGTGGGCCAGGCTGGCGGCCTGGGTGACGTTCTGGTTGACGTCCTCCACTACGTGGGACTGCTCAAGGGTGGCGCTGGCGATGGAGGCATTCAGGCTCGTGAGGTTGCGCAGCGACTGGCCGATCTGCCCCAGGTTTTCGCCGGCCTGGCTGGCGCGCTCCACCGTGGCCTGGGTGGCCCGGCTGCTCTCGTCGATGACCTTCACCGCCGCCTCGGAGTTGGCCTGCAGGCGCTCGATCATGCTCTGGATCTCCGCCGTGGATTTCTGCGTCCGCTGGGCCAGCAGGCGCACCTCGTCGGCCACCACGGCGAAGCCACGGCCCTGCTCCCCGGCACGAGCGGCCTCGATGGCCGCGTTGAGCGCCAGCAGGTTGGTCTGCTCGGCGATGGAGCGGATCACCTCCAGTACGCTGCCGATCTGCGAACTTTCCGCCGCCAGGGAACGGATCACCTCCACCGCCTGGCCGATGGTGCCGGCCAGGTCGCTGATCTGCTGGATGCTGGCGTCGATGCTGGTCTGGGCCAGGCGTGCCTGGTCCTCGGCGGTACGCACCTCCTCGGCGGCGTGCTCGGCGTTCTTCGCCACGTCCTGCACGCCGTAGGTCACCTGGTTGATGGCAGTGGCCACCAGCTCCATGCGCTGGGACTGCTGCTCGCTGTGGGCGTGGCCGTCCTGGGCGATCCCGCCCAGGGCGCTGGCCGACTGGTCCAGCGCACCGGCAGCCTCCAGGGACTGGCGGATCACCCCGCGCAGCTTGCCGGTGAAGGCATTGAAGTGGCCGGCCAGCGCAGTCACCTCGTCGCGGCCGTGGGTGTCCAGTTGACTGGTGAGGTCACCCTCGCCGCTGGCGATGTCGGCCATTGCGGCCACCACGTCGTTCAGCGGGCGGGTGATGCTGCGGGCGATGAGCATCACCAGGGCGGCCATCAGCAGGGCGATGACCAGGCCGATGGCCGAGGCTTCGAGCGCCTGGTCGCGGAACTCGCTCTCCAAGTCGTCGATGTAGATGCCCGAGCCGAGCACCCAGCCCCACGGTTGGAACAGTTGCACGTAGGACACCTTCGGCACCGGGTCGGAGGCACCCGGCTTGGGCCAGCGGTAGTGGACGAAGCCGGCGCCCTTGGCTCTGGCCACCTCCACCATCAGGTTGAACAGCGGCTTGCCGTCCGGGTCCTTGTAGCCGGAGAGGTCCTGACCCTCCAGCTTCGGGTTGGTCGGATGCATGACCATGCGCGGGCCCAGGTCGTTGATCCAGAAGTAGTCGGTCTTGTCGTAGCGCAGGCCGCGGATGGCCTCCATCGCCTGCTTCTGCGCCGCCTCGCGGGTCAACGTACCCGCCGCCTCCAGGCCCTGGAAGTACTGCAGGGTGCCCAGGGCGGTCTGCACCACATGCTGGGTCTTCAGTTCCTTGCCGACGAGCAGGTCCTCATGGCTCTGGCGGAGCATCAGCACCCCGAGGACCAGCAGCATCGACACGGCAACGACGAGGATCAGCCAGAGTCGCTGGCTGATGGGCAGGCTGCGCAGATTCATGAATGAGGTACTCCCCGCGACATTGTTGTTTTTTCCCTAAGGCGTCAGAGGCGCGCTGCAGGCGTGTTGTCTGATAGCATTTCGGCCTTTTCGCCCCAAACCTGAGCATGACGGTCGGGGCCTCGGGAACCCAGTCGACCAAGGTCGGTCATAGAGCCGCTCGGCAGCCCAGCCGCACCAACACCAACGCACTTAATTTAGTCGGGCCACGACCGCGTGCGCCCTGGGGAGATTCGATGGATTTGTGGACCGCCTTCCAGACCCTGTTGCTGGGCATCGTCGAAGGCCTGACGGAGTTCCTGCCGATCTCCAGTACCGGCCACCAGATCATCGTTGCGGATCTGATCGGCTTCGGCGGCGAGCGCTTCAAAGCCTTCAACATCATCATCCAGCTCGGCGCCATCCTCGCTGTGGTCTGGGAATACCGGCGCAAGATCTTCGACATCGTGATCGGCCTGCCGCGGCAGAGCAGCGCCCAGCGCTTCACGCTCAACCTGATGGTGGCCTTCTTCCCCGCCGTGGTGCTGGGGGTGGCCTTCGCCGACGTCATCCACCATCACCTGTTCAACCCCATCACCGTCGCCACCGCCCTGGTGATCGGCGGCGTGGTCATGCTCTGGGCCGAGCGCCGGCAGCACTCCATCGAAGTCGACACGGTGGACGAGATGACCTGGAAGCACGCCCTCAAGGTCGGCTGCGCCCAGTGCCTGGCGCTGGTGCCCGGCACCTCCCGTTCCGGCGCCACCATCATCGGTGGGCTGGTCTTCGGCCTCTCGCGCAAGGCCGCTACCGAGTTCTCCTTCTTCCTCGCCATGCCCACCATGGTCGGCGCGGCCGTCTACTCGGGCTACAAGTACCGCGCCCTGTTCCAGCTTGCCGACCTGCCCGTATTCGCCCTGGGCTTCGTGGTGTCGTTCATCTTCGCCATGCTCGCGGTGCGTGCCCTGCTGAAGTTCATCGCCAGCCACAGCTACGCCGTGTTCGCCTGGTACCGCATCGGCTTCGGCCTGCTGATCCTCGCCACCTGGGTCTTCGGCGTGGTGGACTGGAGCACCGCCCAGGCCTGACGAGGCCGAGGTATTCGCCGCATCGATGAAGGCGCGCCACGGGCGCGCCTTTGTCATAGTGGGCCCCCGCCATTGCCCGGAGGCCCACCATGCTCCCGCTCGAACACCGCCTGCTGGCCGTCAACGGCATTCAACTCGCCCTGCATCTCGCCGGCCCGGAGGACGGCCCGCCAGTCTGGCTGCTGCACGGCTTCCCCGAATGCTGGCTGGCCTGGCGCCACCAGATCGAACCCCTGGCCCGTGGCGGCTACCGTGTGCTGGTGCCTGACATGCGCGGCTATGGCGCCAGCAGCGCCCCAGCCGACCCGGCCGCCTACGACCTGCTGACCCTCTGCGCCGACATCCGCGCCGCCATGGACGCCCTCGGCCAGGCCCGCGTCTGCGTCGTCGGGCACGACTGGGGCGCACCCGTAGCCTGGCACCTGGCGCTGCTGGAGCCCCAGCGCGTCCAGGCGGTGGCGGGCATGGCCGTGCCCTTTGGCGGCCGGCCCCGGCAGCCGGCCACCGAGGCCATGCGCCGCCACTTCGCCGATCGCTTCAACTACATCCTCTACTTCCAGCAGGTCGGCCTGGCCGAGCAGGAGCTGGATGCCGACATCCCCCGCACTTTGCGCATGATGCTGCACCACTGTTCCGCCGCCGTGCCGCTGGGGCATTTCCTCCAGGAGCGTCCCGCCGGTTCGCGGCTCTTCGATGGGCTCGAAGACCCCGGCCAGCCGCCGGTGTGGTGCGAGCCGGAAGCCTTCGCCGGCTACTGCCAGGCCTTCGAGCGCCAGGGCTTTCGCGGTGCGCTCAACTGGTACCGCAACTTCGAGCGCAACTGGGCACTGACCGAGCCCTTGCAAGGGCAGCGGGTGCTGCAACCGGCGCTGTTCCTCATCGGCGACCACGACCCCGTGGGCCTGCTGGAAGCCCACACGCTGAAACAGATGCCGGAGGTGGTGCCAGCCCTGGAGGTCCATCGGATCGAGGCCTGCGGGCATTGGCTGCAGAGCGAGCAGCCCGAGGCGGTGAATGAGCGCCTGCTGAGTTTCCTGGCCCGGCACTACCGCTGAGTGGCTGGGCGGCGCAGCACCAGGTAAAGCAGCGGGCCGATGGAGGCGAAAACCGCCGTCAGCAGGTAGAAGGACAGCAGGTAGGCCAGGCTCCGGCCCTGGCGGCGGTTGTCCTGGTACATCCAGACCGCGATCAGGGCGCAGGCCAGGTACAGGTCGATCACCACCTGGGCGGTGTCCGGCCGGCTCATCAATTGAGCGCCGAAGGCCAGCAGCGACTGTTCACTGATGGCCATCACATAGAGGGTGTAGCCACCAAAGGCGAGGAGAGCGGCGAGGGCGAGGGATCGGGCAGGCATGGCAACGTCCTTGTCATGGGTATGGACGCCGAGTCTGCCGCAGTGCCCCCGCGCCGGCAATGAGGCATCGGGTCGCCCCAGGCGGCTCAGTCCAGCAGCAACCCCACCCGCTTGTACTTCGGCAGGCGGGCCACCACCAGTTGGTGGGAGCGGGTCAGCAGGGCCTTCAGCTCGGCGCCGCCGAGGGCGGGCGGCATCGCCACGCTGACCCAGAAGGCACGGGCCAGGTAAGGCGCCGGGCGCACGCCGGGGCGGTCGACGTAGCCGAGGAACAGGTCGGGGTCGACCTTGAACGCCAGGTCCTCGCCGAGGAAGTCGACGATGGCGAACATCTTGTTCCCGGCCACCGAGAACACCCGGTTCGCGCCCCACTTGAGGTCTTCCCGGGCGCCGGGCAATTGCAGGCAGAACGCGGCGATCTCGTCAGCGGTCATGGGCAGCTCCTTGCAGGTCTAGAGAGGTCGCTGGCGCGCATCGCTGCGCAACAGCACGAGACCCAGCAGCATGCCGGCCAGGGCCAGCCCGGCGGCCACCAGGAAGATCGCGGCAAAGCCCTGGGCGTTGGCCACCAGGCCCATCAACGGGCCGGCCAGGCCCAGGGCCAGGTCGAAGAACACCGCGTAGGCCCCCAGCGCCGAGCTGCGGCTGGAGGCGGGAATGCGCGAGATGGCCTCCACGCCGAGGGCCGGGTACACCAGCGACAGGCCGAAACCGGTCAGTGCGGCGCCGCACAGGGTCAGCCAGGGCTGCGGTGCCAGCCACAGCAGAAGCAGGCCCAGGCTCTCGATGCCCAGGCAGGCGATGGCCACCCGGTAACCGCCGAGCCGGTTGATGGTGCCGGCGAACAGCAGGCGCGCGCCGATGAAGGCGCAGCCGAAGGCCGTCAGGCACCAGGCCGCGCCGCTCCAGCCACGGCTGGCGTAGTACAGCGTGACGAAGGTGGCCAGGGTGCCGAAGCCGATGGAGCCCAGGGCCAGCGCCACACCGTTGGGGGCGATGCGCAGGAACACGTTGCGAAACGGCAGGCGCACGCCGGACACGATCGGTGCCGGTGCCTTGCCCCGTGCCACCAGCAACGCTCCGGCGCCCAGCAGGGCGATCAGCGCGCCCATGCTCCATAGCCCCAGGCCACTCACCAGCAGCACCCCGAGAGGTGCGCCGATGGCCACCGCGCCGTAGGAGGCGATGCCGTTCCAGGAGATCACCCGCGCGGTGTTTTCCGCGCCGACCCGGCCGATGCCCCAACTGATCGAACCGGTGCCCACCAGCCCCTGGGACACGCCCAGTGCCACGCGGCCGGCCAGCAGCAGGCCCAGGCTCAGGCTCGGCAGGCCCTGCAGGGAGGTGGAGGCCAGCGTCAGCAGGCCGCTCAGCGCGCAGCCGCCCAGGCCCAGCAGCACCGCGTGCTTGGCGCCGCGGCGGTCGGCCACCGCGCCGGAGAAGGGGCGCGAGAGCAGGGTGGCGGCGTACTGGGTGCTGATCACCACGCCGGCCAGCACCGAGCCATAGCCCAGGTCGTTGTGCACGTAACCGGGCAGGACCGCCAGCGGCAGGCCGATGCACAGGAAGCTGATGAAGGTGAAGAAGACGATGGAGACGATCTGCAGGGTGATGGAGGCAGACTGCTCGACGCTGCGCATGGATGGACCTGGTTCGGGCTCGGTGCGGGAGGCGCCCATCATCCTCCAGCCGGCAGGCCAAGGGAAAGCCAGCTAACGAGTGCTCAGAGGGGCTCCAGCGCTTCGCTGCGGCAGGCGTCGACGAGGTGGTCGATCCACGCCCGCACCGCCGGCAGCAGGCCGCGCCGGTGGGTGTAGACCGCCTGCAGGTGGCCGCCCGGCAGCTCCCAATCCGGTAGGACCCTCACCAGGCGGCCGTCTTCAAGCTCCTGGCGGCAATGCATCGCCGGCAGCATGGTGATGCCCAGGCTGCGCAAGGCCGCCTGCTTGCGCACCTCGAAATCCTCGATGGCCAGCCGGGGTTCGAGCACGATGTCGCGGCGGTTGCCCTGGGCGTCGCGCAGCAGGTAGTGCAGTTTGCGGTCGCGCTCCAGCGCGCCGAGTACCGGCAACCGTGCCAGCTCGTCCGGGCTTTGAGGGGCGCCGGCCTGGAGCAGGGCAGGGGTCGCCACCAGGTAGGCGCGGGCGGGCGCCAGGTGGCGACAGATCAGCGAGGGCTCCTCGTCCTCCTGGTCGCGTACCCGCAGGGCCACGTCCACCCCCTCCGCCAGCAGGTCGACCCGGTGGTTCACCAGCGCCACTTCCAGTTGCACCAGCGGGTAGCGTTCGAGGAAGTCGCTGAACACCCCGCGCAGCCGGGTGCGGGCGACTTCGGTGGGGCAGGTGACGCGAATGCGTCCGCGCGGTTCGCTGGTCAGGCTGGCCACCGCTTCCTCGGCCTGTTCCGCCTCCAGCAGCATCGCCTGGCAGTGCCGCAGGAAGCGCTCGCCCACGTCGGTCAGGGCCAGCTTGCGGGTGGTGCGCTGCAGCAGGCGCGCACCGAGCCGGGTCTCCAGCTCGGCGATGCGTCGCGACAGGCGGGACTTGGGAATGCCCAGCAGGCGCCCGGCCGCTGCAAAGCCGCCGTGCTCCACCACCTTGGCGAAATAGAAGAGGTCGTTGAGGTCCTGCATGCTGCGCTACCGCTCGGAAGAGGGCGCACTATGGCACTCGTGGGTGGATTTCGTCGACTTGATGAAGCCTCCGCCTACGAGGTTATCGGAGCTGTGTATCTTGAGCGCTTCGCGTATCGGTGAATGCCGGGCCAAGACTGGCGCGATACCTGCAACACCTCAGGCTCACTGCCGCTCCATCGACGGAGGCGCCGGCTCAGGGAGGCGAGCCTGGCCCGACCGCGACGACCTCGACCCCTTCGCCGACGAGCGTGTCGGTGCCGTGATGCTGATGGCGCCCCCCGGCGTGCTGTTCGGGCGCAAGGGGCTGGAGCCGGTGCCGCTCAACAGCGGTGAGGAGGACCGCGTGCTGCCGCTGGAGCAGAACGCCCGCGCGCTGCTGCGCAAGCTGCCGGACTTCCGCCCGGTGTCGGGTGCTGGCCACTTCGTGTTCATGGCGCCCTGTTCCGAGGAGATGAACGCCCTGGTGCCCCAGGTCTGCGAGTACGCCGAGGCCGTGCGCTTCTTCACCCGCACCCTGGGGGCCTGCAAACATCGTTGCGCTGATTCGCCTCATGGGTGGGACGCTGCATCGCAAATGCACCGACTAATCGTCGTTTGGCTGCATGGGTAGGATGGCCACCATTCCGATCGCACTCCGCTGATCGCCAGACACAGGGGCCTTCCCATGAAACTTCTGCACCTCGACTCCAGCATCCTCGGTGACGCTTCCGCCTCCCGCCAACTCAGCCGCGCCGTGGTCGAAGCCTGGCAGGCCGCCGAGCCGGCCGTGCAGGTCACCTACCGTGACCTCGCCCAGGACGCCTACGCCCACCTCTCCGCCACCAGCCTGATGGCCGGCGCCACCCCCGCCGAGCTGCGCGACGCCGCGCAGAAAGCCGAGGTCGCCCTGTCCGAAGTCTCGCTGGACGAATTCCTCGGCGCCGACGCCATCGTCATCGGTGCGCCGATGTACAACTTCACCGTGCCCACCCAGCTCAAGGCCTGGATCGACCGCATCGCCGTCGCCGGCAAAACCTTCAAATACACCGAAGCCGGTCCCCAGGGCCTGGCCGGTGGCAAGAAGGTGGTGATCGTCTCCACCGCCGGCGGCATCCACGCCGGCCAGCCCAGCGGTCAGGCCCACGAGGCCTACCTGGTGCAGGTGCTGAACTTCCTCGGCATCACCGACATCGAGATCGTCCGCGCCGAAGGCCTGGCCTATGGCGAGGAGCCCCGTGCCAACGCCTTCAAGGCCGCCCAGTCGCGCATCGGCGAGCTGTTCGCGGTTGCCTGATCGGCAGGCTGGATGAACGAGCCCCGCTTCGGCGGGGCTTTTTCATGGCTGTGCTCGGCCTCCTGAGCCGGCAATGTCGCGGCCTCACCCGTCCTGCTCGCCAGGCGGCTCCCCGCTGAGGGCCCTAAACGGCTACAATCGCGCCCTTTTTTGCGTGCCTGCACGCCCAGCCCAGGATTCCGCCCGTGATCTCCACCGCCAATATCACCATGCAGTTCGGCCCCAAGCCGCTGTTCGAAAACGTTTCCGTCAAGTTCGGCAACGGCAACCGCTACGGCCTGATCGGCGCCAACGGCTGTGGCAAGTCGACCTTCATGAAGATCCTCGGCGGCGAGCTGGAGCCGTCCGGCGGGCAGGTGATGCTCGAACCCAACACCCGTCTGGGCAAGCTGCGCCAGGACCAGTTCGCCTACGAGGACTTCACCGTCATCGACACGGTGATCATGGGCCACGGCGAGCTGTGGAAGGTGAAGGCCGAGCGCGACCGCATCTACAGCCTGCCGGAGATGAGCGAGGACGACGGCATGGCCGTGGCCGAGCTGGAAGTGCTGTTCGCCGAGATGGACGGCTACACCGCCGAGTCCCGCGCCGGTGAACTGCTGCTGGGCCTGGGCATTCCCCTGGACCAGCACTTCGGCCCGATGAGCGCCGTGGCACCGGGCTGGAAGCTGCGCGTGCTGCTGGCCCAGGCGCTGTTCTCCGATCCGGACGTGCTGCTGCTGGACGAACCGACCAACCACCTGGACATCAACACCATCCGCTGGCTGGAAGGCGTGCTGACTGCGCGCAACAGCACCATGATCATCATTTCCCACGACCGTCACTTCCTGAACAGCGTCTGCACCCACATGGCCGACCTGGACTACGGTGAGCTGCGCCTGTTCCCGGGCAACTACGACGAGTACATGACCGCCGCCGAGCAGGCCCGCGAGCGCCTGCTCTCGGACAACGCCAAGAAGAAGGCGCAGATCGCCGAACTGCAGCAGTTCGTCAGCCGCTTCTCGGCCAACGCCTCCAAGGCCAAGCAGGCCACCAGCCGTGCCCGCCAGATCGACAAGATCCAGCTCGAAGAGGTCAAGCCATCCAGCCGCGTCAGCCCCTTCATCCGCTTCGAGCAGTACAAGAAGCTGCACCGCCAGGCGGTGACCCTGGAGCGGGTCAGCCAGGGTTTCGACGGCACGCCGCTGTTCAAGAACCTGTCCATGCAGATCGAGGCCGGCGAGCGCGTCGCCATCATCGGCCCCAACGGCATCGGCAAGACCACCCTGCTGCGCACCCTGGTGGGCGAGATGGCGCCGATGGCCGGCGAGGTGAAATGGACCGAGAGCGCCGACGTGGGCTACTTCGCCCAGGACCACGCCGAGGACTTCGAGGACGACATGACCCTGTTCGACTGGATGGCCCAGTGGACCCAGGGCGGCGAGCAACTGGTGCGTGGCACCCTCGGCCGCATGCTGTTCTCCAACGACGACATCAAGAAGTCGGTCAAGGTCATCTCCGGGGGCGAGCAGGGCCGCATGCTGTTCGGCAAGCTGATCCTGAAGAAGCCCAATGTGCTGGTGATGGACGAACCCACCAACCACCTGGACATGGAATCCATCGAAGCGCTCAACCTGGCGCTGGAGAACTACCCGGGCACGCTGATCTTCGTCAGCCATGACCGTGAGTTCGTCGGCTCCCTGGCCACCCGCATCATCGAGCTGTCGGAGAACGGCGTGACCGACTTCAGCGGCACCTACGATGACTACCTGCGCAGCCAGGGCGTGATCGTCTGATCACGACCGGACAGGAAAAACCCCGCTCAGGCGGGGTTTTTCGTTTCCGGAGGCGGGCCGGCTTCAGCCCAGCACCCGGTGGGCCAGGCCGACGTACAGCGGGATGCCCAGCAGGATGTTGAAGGGGAAGGTGATCCCCAGGGACATGCCGAAGTACAGCGAGGGGCTCGCCTCGGGGATGGCGAAGCGCAGGGCCGCCGGCACGGCGATGTAGGAGGCGCTGGCCGCCAGTACCATCAGCAGCGCGGCGTTGCCGGCCTCGACCCCGACCAGCACGCACAGGCCCAGGGCCAGGCAGGCATGCACCGGCGGGGCGGCCAGCGCGTAGAGCAGCAGCCAGGGCGAACGGCCTTTGAGGTCGCCCAGGTTGCGTGCGGCCAGCAGGCCCATGTCCAGCAGGAAGAAGGCCAGCATGCCCTTGAACAGGTCCACCGAGAACGGCGCGAGGGCGGCCTGGCCCTTGGCGCCGGTCACCAGGCCCACCAGCATGGCGCCGAGCAGCAGCAACTGGGCGCCGTCGGTGAGGGACTCGTGCAGCACCTTGCCCAGCCCGACGCCCCCCGCCGGGGAGCCGGACGGGGTGGCCAGTGCCGGACTGGCCGGTGCGCGGTGACGCAGGCTGTTGGCCAGCACCACGGCGACGATGATCGCCGGCGACTCCATCAGCGCCATGGCCGCAGCCATGTGCCCGCCATAGGGCAGGCCCTGGTTCTCCAGGTACTGGATGGCGGTGATGAAGGTCACCGCGCTGACCGAGCCGTAGGTGGCGGCCAGGGCGGCGGCATCGAAGCCGTTGAGCAGGCGGCGCAGCAGCAGGTAGGCCAAGGCCGGCACCAGCAGCGCCAGCACCACGGCCAGGCCCAGGGAGCGCGCCACTTCCGGGGTGAAGCCGGAGGCGGCGAGGGCGAAGCCGCCCTTGAGGCCCAGGGCCATCAGCAGGTAGAGCGAGAGGAAACGGGAGATCGGTGCGGGGATCTCCAGATTGGACTTCAGCAGGCCGGCGAAGATGCCGAAGAGGAAGAAGAGGATCGCGGGGTCGAGGAAGTTGGACATCGGTGGTTTCCAGAGAGCAGGGATGGCCATAGGCTAGTGCGCGAAATACATAATCAAAAATCAATAATTACGATGCAAAGATTAGAGGAAAGGTTATGAGTGCGACGTTCCGGCAATTGCGCCTGTTCCTCGCCCTGGCCGAGCACCGCAGCATCACCGCTGCTGCCCGGGCCTGCCACGTGACGCAGCCCACCGTGTCGATGCAGCTCAAGGAGCTGTCCGAGGCGGTGGGCATGCCGCTGTACGAGCAGATCGGCCGGCGGCTGTACCTCACCGAGGCCGGCGAAGCGCTGGCCGAGACGGCCCAGGCGATGGTGGAGGAGTGGGGCTCGTTCGAGCAGCGCATCGACGGCATGCGCGGGTTGACCCGGGGGCGCCTGCGCCTGGCGGTGGCGAGCACCGCGCAGTACTTCGTGCCCAGCCTGCTCGGGCGCTTCTGCGCCAGCCATCCGCAGATCGACATCGCCCTGGAGTTGCTCAACCGCGATGCGGTGCTGGCGCGCCTGCGGGACAACCGTGACGACCTCTACATCCTCTCCATGCCGCCGGCCGACCTGGAGCTGGAGACCCACGCCTTCCTGCCCAACCCGCTGGTGGTGATCGCCAGCCAGTCGCACCCCCTGGCTGGCCGGCAGGGGCTGACGCTGGCGGACCTGGCGGAGCAGCGCTTCATCCTCCGCGAGCGTGGCTCCGGCACGCGGCTGGCCTGCGATGCGCATTTCCGGCAGGCCGGCTTCGTGCCCCAGGTCTGGGTGGAGCTGGGCAGCAACGAGGCGATCAAGCAGACGGTGGCCTCTGAAATGGGGCTGTCGGTCATCTCCCGCCATGCCCTGGCGCCCATCGTCGAGCACGAGCAGTTGGCCGTGCTGGACGTGCAGGGTTTCCCGCTGCAATCGAACTGGTGGACGCTCTACCCCCGGGGCAAGCGCCTGTCGCCCCTGGCGACGGTGTTCCTCACCCATCTCGATGACATAGCCCAGGCCTGGTACCGGCAACGCCAGTCGGCCTGAGCGTCTGGCGGTTCAGAACCGCGCCTGCATACCCAGCCGCCAGGTACGTCCCGGAGCCGGCATGAAGCTCTGCGCCAGCGGGTCCAGGTAGTAACGGTCGGTGAGGTTCTGCACCGACAGGTTCAGCTCGGCGTGCTCCAGCACCTTGTAGGTGAGGAACAGGTCGTAGAGCGTCACCGTGCGGTAGTCGATCTGTGGCGTGGTGGCACCGGTCTGCCAGGGCTTGTCCAGTTGCGCGGTCGGGCCGGAGGTGTGGGTCATGCGCCCGCCCAGGGTCAGTGTCTCGTCGAAGAAGCGCAGGCCGGCCAGCAGGTTGGTCGACAGCTTTGGCGGGTTCTGGGTGTTGGTGTACGAGCCCATGTAGCTGCCCGGGGTGCAGTCCGGTGTGTCCTGGGTGTGCTGGTAGGGGCTGGCGGCGGCGCGCAGTTTGGCGGCGAAGGCGGCGTCGCAGGTTTCGGTCTTCAGGTAGTAGGTGGCCGAGAGGTCGGCGAACACGCGCCCGGCGTCGTAGTGCGACTGCAGTTCCAGGCCACGGGTGCTGTAGCGGTCGGTGTTGCTGAAGGTCATCTGCCCCCAGAGGCCCGGGCTCGGGTCGTAGTAGCGGGTGATGTAGTGGCGGATCTCGTTGTCGAAGAACGCCAGCTTGGCGGACGCGGTGTCGCCTGATGCCAACAGGTCGCTGCGCAGGGCGCTCAGGCCCAGTTCCCAGCTGCGCGAGCGCTCGGGCTTGAGGTGCTTGCCCGGGGTGACCTGGTGGGTGCCCTGGCTGGTCTCGAACAGCGAGGGCTGGCGCAGGCCTTCGGTGTAGGTGAGGTAGGCGAAGGTGTCCGGCAGGAACTCGACGTTGATGCCGAAGGCCGGGGCGAAGCCGCCGCCGTGGCTGTCGCGCTGCGGGGTGTAGTCGTACCCGGTGACGACGTTGCTGATCTCTTCCGGGTAGACCGTCACCTGGGTGGCGCCGAAGCTGTCGAAGGGCACGCCGTTGAACGGCTCGTTGCTGTTGCCGAAGACGATGCCGTTGTTCAGGCGCGGGTCGGTGGCGGCGGTGTACTGCCCATTCTGGTCGGGGAACCACATCATGCTGCCCCAGCCCGTGGGGCCACTCACCGAGATCCAGCGCATCGCGCGGTCTGCCCGGCGGGCCTCGGCGAGCACGGTGTTGTCGCGGGTGCGGTAGTGGCTGTAGCGGCCGCCGCCCCACAGGGTGACTTCCTCGATGGGCTGGTATTCCAGCTTGCCGTTGAAGCTGAACTCCTGGCGCGAGGCGTCCCGCAGCATGCGGTTGGCGTTGATGTCGTGCTGGGTGACGACCACGCTTTTCTGCGGCTTCAGGTCCTCCACCTGGAAGGCGCCACCCAGCTCCAGGGTGAAGTCGCCGTGGTCGGTGCTGAAGCGCGACACGTTGCCCAGATCGCCGCCGATGCGCCGGTCATCCTGCCGGGCCCAACTGCGGTCGGTGCGGTACAACTGGGAGGTCGGTGCCATCCAGGCGGCGCTGAGGGAGCTGGTCTTCGACTCGGTCATCCACAGGTTGGCACTGAGGTCCAGCAGCGGGTTGTCGGCGGGCAGGTAGTGGTAGCGCGCGGTGTAGGTGTCGATCGCCACGTCGCTGGTGGGGTACTGGTAGATGCCGGCGGTACCGGAACGGAAGATGTCCGAGGGCATGATCTCGCCCATGTGCCCGTCGAAGCGGCGGTAACCCAGGTCCAGGGTCTGTTCGTCGTCCAGCCGCCAGGTGGTCTTGAGCAGGTAGGACTCGGTCCGTGCCGAGGAGTTGAGTACCTCTTCACCGGCGTTGTAGGTGTTGGCCACGCTGGGCTGCTCGTCGCCCCGGCGGTCGAACAGGCGGTAGCGCTCCTGGCCATGCTTGCCGGCGAAGTAGTTGCCCTGGTTGCGGTGGGCGTAGGCGGCCACCAGGTCCACCCGCTCGTGGTGGAAGGCGAAGGCGGCGCTTCCGGATTCGGCCGCCGAGTTGAACAGGTTGCCGCGCTTTTCGCGGGGGACGGCGCTGAGGTCCTCGGTCCGCGAGTGGGCGTCGCGGTCGGCGGGTTCGACGCCGTTGTTCCAGAGGTTGCCGGTCACGCGCAGCCCCACGTTCTGGCCGTCGACGAGGATGTCGTCGACGCCGAGGGTGGTCATCTCCACCGCGCCGCCGATGGCTCCGGAGCGCAGGCTGGGGCCCTTGTCGACGGTCACGCTGCTGAGCAGGTCCGGGTCGATGTAGCTGCGCTGCTGGGTGCCGCCGTAGCCGCGGTAGACATCCAGCGCCTGCTCCGAGCCGTCCACCCGCACCGCGATGCGGCTCTGCCCCTGGATGCCGCGGATGTTGACGTCCAGCGCGCCGCCGTTGCGGCTGTCGCCCACCTGCACACCCGCCACGCCCTTGAGCATGTCGCCCACCGAAACGGTGCCGAAGCGGTCCAGATCCTCCCGCCTCAGGTGCACGGAGGAGCGGGGCGCGCGGTAGGTCTCTTGCGTGTCGTCGAGCAGGGCGGTGGCGCCGACCATCGTCGGGTTCAGTTCGAGCCCGGCCTGGGGCGGGGTGTGCCGGGGCAGCAGGATGTAGGTGCCAGCGGCCCCGGGCAGCAGGTCCAGGTCCGTGCCGGCCAGCAGGCGCTGGGCCGCTTCCGCCACGCTGTAGCGACCCTTGAGTGCGGGGGCGGTGCGGCCCCGCGCCAGGTCGGCATCGTAGGACAGCAGCAGCCCGGACTGGCTGGCGAACAGGCCCAGTGCGGCACCCAGCGGGCCGCGGGGGATGTCGTAGTCGTGTGTACTGTCCGGCCGGTCGTGGGGCGCGGTCGTCTCCGTGGCCTGCACGGGCGGGGCGGCGGCACCGGCCAGCAGGCAGCCGAGCAATGCGCAGCCGACGGCCAGGCTGATCGGGGAGAGGCGGATGGGGATGGGCGAAGTGGCAGGGCGCCGGTGGACTGCTGGCATGGTTCTCTCGCTCGTAGGGTGTGTGGCCCGTCACTCGATGCGGGCTGTCACTCCCTCTGTCGCACGAGATTGGAAAAGGTATATGCGGATCGTTCTTGTTTTCATCCGTGCTTGTGGCGGCCCGAATTTTAGTGATAATTGTTTTCATTTGCGACCTGCCGTGCCGATCCTGTCCGCGATGACTTCCCCCGAATCCCCGCCCCTGCCTGCCGAGCGCTGCCCCGTGACCACGCTGTACACCGAGCATCACGGCTGGCTGCGCGGGTGGCTGAGCTATCGTTTGCGTTCCTGGGGGCGGGGTGTCGCCGATGACCTGGCCCAGGACGTGTTCCTGCGGGTACTGGTCAGCCGTGACGCCCGGCAGGACGGGGTCATTCAGCAGCCACGCGCCTACCTGACCCGCATCGCCCAGTGCGTGCTGGTCAGTTGGCGGCGGCGACATTCCCTGGAGCAGGCCTGGCTGGAGGCGTTGTTGCAGTTGCCCGAACCGGAGCATCCCTCGCCGGAGCAGCAGAGCGTCATCCTCGAGACGCTGCATGAGGTGGATGCGTTGCTCGACACCCTGCGCCCGCGTGTGCGCCAGGCGTTCCTCATGGCGACCCTGGACGGCATGAAGCAGAAAGCCATCGCCGAGGCCCTGAACATCGCCTTGCCCACCGTCAAGCAGTACATCCACCAGGGCTACCTGGTCTGCCTGAGCCGGATGCCCGATGCCTGACCTGCGCCCCTCTGGCGAACCCATCGCCACCACCGTGCTGGAACAGGCCGCGTCCTGGCTGCTGCTGATGCAGGAGCGGCCGCTGACGTCTGCCGAACGGGCCGAGCTGGAGCATTGGCAGCACGACGATCCCGAACATGAGCGTGCCTGGCAGCGTGCCCAGCGGCTGCTGGACTGCCTGGACGCGCTGCCGCCGGGCCTGGCCCGGCAGGCGCTGTCCCGCCCCCTTAGCAGTCGCCGCACGGTGCTGCGCAGCCTGCTCCTGGCCACCTGCTCGGCACCGCTGGGGTGGTGGCTGTGGCAGCGCAGCCGAGCGGGCCTCGACTACCTCACTGCCCGGGGCGAGCGCCGCGAGCTGTGGCTGGAGGACGGCACCCAGGTGGCACTGAACAGCGACTCGGCCCTGCAGGTGCGCTTCAGCGCCGACCAGCGCCTGCTGAACCTGCAGCGCGGCGAGCTGTACGTGACCACTGCCGTGGACCGGCAGGTGCCGGCCCGGCCGCTGCGGGTGCGCACCGGGCAGGGGCTGATGCAGGCGCTGGGCACGCGCTTCAGCGTCCGCACCTTCCCCGACGCGAGCCTGCTCGCCGTCTACCAGGGGGCAGTGAAGGTGACCCTCGATCACCCAGGGGCGATGCCGCGCGAGGTGGTCCTGCAGGCCGGCCAGCAGGTGCGCTTCAGCCATGAGCGGTTCGGCGTCGTCGAGGTCGCGCGCGAGTCCGCTCTGGCCTGGCGCAAGGGGCTGCTGGTGGCGGAGGACATGCCGCTGGCGCAGTGGGCGCAGGAGCTGATGCGCTACAGCGACCGACCCCTGGCCTGGTCGCCCGCTGCGGCGAACCTGCGGGTGTCCGGCACTTTCCCCGTCGATGACCTGCCCCTGGCACTGGCCATGCTGGTGCAGAGCCATGGAGTTCGGGTCGAGGCTGTTGGTGAGGGAATGCGCATCCAGCGCTGAGCGGCTGGGTCAGCCGAAGCGCGTGAGGAGGATGTCCCGCTGTGTGCAGGCCTCCATGAAGGCATCGCTGGCGAGGAAGGCGTATTCCCGTTCCCGGGCAGCGGCAATTGGGTCGTCAGCGGCGCGCGGGCCGTGGCCGGGGTGGCACATCAGCAGGCCGCGATCGGGGCAGGCGTCCAGCCAGGTGTGCATGAGCCCTGGGAAGTCCGCCTCCGGCGTCAGCGCGTAGAGGCCGGCGAACCAGGGCGGTGTGCGCAACCCCCGAGCCTTGGCCCGCTGCTGGAAACCCCGGCAGGCGCTGGCCAGCACACGCGCCTTGAACCCGCTGTCGCCGGGGTGGGCGAGCCGGTCCGGCGCGCGCAGGTAGGGCGGTGCGATGTGTTCCCAGCGTTGTTCGATGGCGGCCAGCAGCGCCTCGCGGATCACCGGGAAGGCATGGACGTGCTGATGCCCGTCGATAAAGTCCGGCAGGCGGCCGAAGTGCTCGGCGAAACGGTCGATCTGGGCCAGCGCCAGGTCTTGCAGTCTTGCGCGGGGCAAGGCGCGGAGCTGGCTCAGCAGCAGCCAGCAGGGCAGTGGACGGGCACCGTGCTCGAACGGATGGGTCAGGTTGAAGTGCAGGCCGATGTCCGCCTGGCCGTCGAAGGCCTTGAGCGCTCGGGCGTGTTCGGGCCACAGCGGCGACTGGCTCATCACGCTGGTGGCCGACAGGCGCCCGGCGCCCAGCAGCGCGAGGATTGCGCCGCTGGTGGCGTCGGTCTGGGCGAAGTCATCGGCGCACAGGGTCAGCCGGCGGGGTGGGCGGGCATGGCGGGTCATCCGGCACGCCCCGGCAGGCGGAAGGCCCAGCGCTTGCCGAGCGCGAAGGTCATCCCGGCCACCAGGACCAGGACCAGCAGCAGGGCCGGGCGGTAGCCGAGGGCCGTGTGCTGCAGCAGCAGGGCGTAGAGCCCTTCGTTGACCGCGAAGCTCAGGCAGGCGACGGCGAAGAAGCGTGGCAGGGCCTGGCGATGGGGCACGCCAGTGGCGCGGAAGGTCTGCACCCGGTGCCCCCAGTAGCTGACCTGGAAGGCCAGCAGGAAGCCCAGCACGTTGGCCAGCAGCGGCGCCAGCCCCAGGGGTACCAGCACCCAGGCCACGCTGGCGAAGTGCACCAGCAGGGCGCTGATGCCGACCACGCCGAACCAGAACAGCTCGCGGCTCAAGGGCGGGGCTCCTGGTCGCGGCCGCTGATGCGGCTGATCAGGTAATTGGGGCGCTGCTTGACCTCGTCGAAGATGCGCCCGACGTATTCGCCGAGGATGCCGATGGACAGCAACTGGACTCCACCGAGAAAGCACACCGCCACGGCCAGGGTCGGCCAGCCCCGTAGCGGGTTGCCGAACAGCAGGGTGTGGACCAGTTCCCAGACGGCATAGCCGATGGCGAGCAGCGAGATCGCGCAACCCACCAGGGTCCAGATGCGCAAGGGCAGGTTGGAGAAGGCAGTGAGCCCGGTGATGCCCAGGTCCAGCAGACGCCGGTAGTTGAAGCTGCTGTGGCCGGCGCGGCGCTCGTCGACGCGGGTGATCATCGGCCGCTGGGTGAAACCGACCCAGTGGTACAGGCCCTTCATGAAGCGGTTGCGCTCGGGCATCTGGCGCAGGGCTTCCAGCACACAGCGGTCGAGCACGCGGAAGTCCTGGGTGTCCGGCGGCATCTTGTGTCGGCAGCCGCTGTTGGTCAGGCGGTAGAAGGTGCGGGTGCACACGCGCTTGATCCAGGGCTCGCCGCGGCGGTGTTCGCGCACGCTGTAGACCATGTCGTAGCCCTGCCGCCATTGTTCGAGAAAATCCGGGACGCGTTCCGGCGGGTGCTGGAAGTCGCAGTCGATCAGCACGGCCACGTCGCCCCGGGCCTGGTCGATGCCGGCACTCAGGGCGATCTCCTTGCCGAAGTTGCGCGACAGTTGGATCAGCTTCACCGGCAGCGCCTCCAACTGGCCGAGTACCTGCTGCACGGTGTCGTCGCGGCTGCCGTCATCCACCACCACCAGTTCATGACGGTAGCCGGCGGCGTCGAGCAGGGCGTGCAGGGTCTGCAGCATCGGCACGATGTTGGCCGCCTCGTTGTAGGCCGGCAGGATGCAACTGACCAGCGGATCGACCGGTCGCTCCTGGGCGCGCAGGGCCAGCAGGTAAGGCGGGATCAGGTAATCAGTCATGATGATGGCCCTCGACGTCCGGGATGGGGGCGGCTTCGCCCAGCAGCAGGAAGGTGGTGCCGGCATTGCGCACCTGCGCCACGGGCTCGAAGCGGACTCGGATGTCCGCCGGCAGCAGGCGCAGGTCCTTGTCCTGGCAGACGATGAAGCTGCCGGGGCGGCCGGCCAGCCAGGCGCGCAACTGCTCCGGGTCTTCGGTGGTGCGGGCGCGGCCGTGGGAATAGAACTCGGCGGAGAAGGTCCGGCTGTTGTTCCAGTACACCAGCGCGCTGGCGGGCGTCGGGTGCTGTGCCCGCCAGGCGGCGATCACGTCCTTCTGGGTGCGCAGGTAGCGGTCCCCCTGCACGTGGTTGACGGCCAGTACCCCGGCCAGCAGCAGGGCGCCGAAGGCGGCGATCAGCGGCAGGGTGCTGCTGCCGTCGGGATTGCTCCGGGCACGCAGCCAGAGTTCGGCGAACAGCAGGGCGCAGCCCGGCAGCATGGGCATGGGGTAGGGGAAGATGATGTTGCCGGAGAGGGTGAAGAACAGCGGCGTCATCAGCGTCCAGAGCGCCAGGTAGAGCACCCAGCCGTCCTCGTCACGTACCAGGCGCGGCAGTTGGCGGCCGTGGCGCGCCAGCCAGGCGAGCATCACCAGTGACCAGGGCAGCAGTGCGGCGAAGGCGTAGAGCCAGATCATGCCGCGCGGGGTGGCGTGGGCGAAGCCGTACCTGTCGCCCTTCCAGCCGGCATCGAAGAAACGACTGAGGTGCTCGCCGACGATGAAGTAGTTCAGGAAGCCCGGGGTGCAGTGTTCTGCCAGCAGGTACCAGGGCAGCGCGATGGCCAGCATCAGAGGAGTGCCGGTGAGCCAGGGCAGACCCTGCCAGAGGGCGCGCCAACGGTTGCCCAGCAGGACCCAGAAGAACACCGGCAAGCCCACCAGCACGCCGGCGAGCGGCCCCTTGGCCAGCAGGCCGAGCCCCAGCCCGACGAACAGCAGGTAGCCCCAGGCCAGGCTGCCCAGGACCACGGCACGCCAGACCGCCACCAGGCTGAAGGTGACGCAGAACAGCAGAGCGGAGTCGGTCATCACCGTGCCGGCGGTGCCGAGGAACAGCAGCCCGCTGCCGAGGATCAGTGCACAGGCGAGGGCGGCGTCGCGGCCGCTGCGCTGGCGGATGAGGCTGCAGGTCAGCAACAAGGTGGCCACGGCCAGCAGCAGCGAGGGCAGCCGTGCTGCCAGTTCGGTGATGCCGAGCAGGTCCATGCTGCCGGCGGAGAGCCAGGTGGACAGGGGCGGCTTGGCCCAGAAGGGCACGCCGTAGTCGTGCCACAGGGTGACCCAGTTGCCGGTCTCCCACATCTTGCGGGCGATCTCACCGTAGCGGGCTTCGGTCTTGTCGGTGAGAGGGAGTGCCCAGGCGGCGATGAGACGCAGGAGTAGCAGGAGAAGAAGGACGGGGATCGCGAGTCGCTGCCAGCGCATGGTCGGAGAGGTCTGCATGGTCGGGTGTACGTTCCCTGGGGGGCTTTCGGAGCCGTCCAGGCTCGGTGCCAAGCGTAAGTAAGGTCGGCTGTACGGCGGCTGTACGAATGATCGGTGTCCCGGCGGCGGAGGTCGCCGGCCGGGAGTGAGCCGCAGGTGGGTCAGTCCGTGTAGGAGAGGGCGATCTGGGCCACGGCGTCGACTACGCGCTGGGCTTCGGAGCGGATTTCAGTGATCACCGTGCCGGCCTGGTTGGCCAGCTCCACGCCGCGTTGGGCGCGAGTCTGGGTGGTGGCCATGCCGGTCACCGCATCGTGGGCCAGGCTCTGGTTCTGCTGCACCACGGCCTTGATCTCCACCGTGGCCTGGCTGGTGCGGAAGGCCAGTTGGCGAACCTCGTCGGCGACCACCGCGAAGCCGCGCCCCTGGTCGCCGGCGCGGGCGGCCTCGATGGCAGCGTTGAGCGCCAGCAGGTTGGTCTGGTCGGCGATGGAGCGGATCACCTGGACGATATTGGTGATCTGCTCCGACTGCTGGTTGAGGCCTTCGATCTGCCCGGCCACGGCGGCCAGGTCGTCGGCGATCTCGGTGACCACCTGGACCGTCTCGGCCACGGTGCGGGTGCCGCGGTCGGCGGTGATGTCGGTTTCCCGGGCGATGTCCTGAGCCAGTTGCGCGGCGGCGGCCTCGGTGTCGCGCCGCAGCATCTGTGGGGTGATGTCGGTGGCGAACTTGACCACGCCGTAGGGGCGGCCGGTGGAGTCGTACAGCGGGCTGTAAGTGGCGCGCAGCCAGATGGTGCTGCCCGAGCGGGTGACCCGGCGGAACCGATCGGAGATGTACTCGCCGTGGCGCAGGCGGTCCCAGAAGTGCTGGTAGTCGCTGCCGCTGGCCTCCTCGGCACAGCAGAACAGGCTGTGGTGCTTGCCCTGCACCTCGTTGAGGCTGTAGCCCATCAGGCCGAGGAAGTTGGCGTTGGCGCCCACCACCCGGCCTTCGAGGTCGAACTCGATGGCGGCCATGGCGTGGTTGATGGCGTTCACGTAACTCTCGTGAACGTGCTCGGCTTCCAGTTGGCGGGTGATGTCGGTGGCGACCTTGAGGATGCGGATGGTCTGGCCGGTTTCATCCAGTACCGGCATGTAGGTGGCCTCCAGCCATACCTGGCGGCCGCTGCGGGTCAGGCGCATGAAACGGTCGCTGAAGTGCTCGCCGGCCCGCAGGCGGCGCCAGAACTCTTCGTAGGCCGGGCTGCGCACCAGTTCCGGGGTGCAGAACAGGCTGTGGTTGCGCCCAAGTACGTTGTCCAGTTGGTAGTCCACGACGCCGAGGAACGCGGCGTTGGCATCGAGGATGGTGCCGTCCGGGCTGAACTCGATCATCGCCATGGCATTGCGGATGGCCCGCAGCTCGAGCTCCCCCAGCGATACGGGCGGCGCGGCCGGCTTCTTCCTGGCAAACCACATGGTCGGCTTCCTCTATCAGTTACGAAAGCCGCCCACGGTAGCGGAAGGCAATCGCCGCATCCCCAGGGGGTGGCCGATGGCGGAAGGGGGATGCCTCGACGTGGCGCGTAGGACTGTTTCAGTCCCTGAAGAACACCTGCACGAGGTGATAGCCGAACTGACTCTTCACCGGGCCGTGGATGGTGCGCACCGGTTTCTTGAAGATCACCTGATCGATCACCCGCACCATCTGTCCGGGGCGCACCTCGCCCAGGTCGCCACCGCGCTTGCCGGATGGGCAGATGGAGTGCTTCCTCGCCAGCACGGCGAAATCTTCGCCCTTGGCCAGGCGCTGCTTGATCTGTTCGGCTTCCGCCTCGGTCTTGACCAGGATGTGGCGGGCAAGGGCCTTGGCCATGGGATTTCCTCTTGGTTTGTGGAGCCGTTCATTGTGCCAGTCGCGGGTCGGGCCATACAGTTCGTCGCCTTCACGGCACGCGCCGTGCCCACTGGCGAAATTCGCCTACCGTTACCTTGTCCCGCCCCACGGATACACGCCCCATGGATCTCCCTTCGATGCTGAAGGTCCTTGCCTCCCAGGATGGCTCGGATCTCTACCTGTCCACCGGCGCGCCGCCCTGCGCCAAGTTCAATGGCGTGCTCAAGCCGCTGAGCGCCGACCCGCTCAAGCCGGGGGACGTGGCGCGTATCGCCGAGTCGATCATGGACCCGGAGCAGCGCGTCGAATTCGACCGTGAGCTGGAGATGAACCTGGCGATTTCAGTGCCCAACGTGGGGCGCTTCCGCATCAACATCTTCAAGCAGCGCAACGAGGTCTCTATCGTCGCGCGCAACATCAAGCTGGACATCCCCCGCTTCGAGGACCTCAAGCTGCCCGAGGTGTTGCTCAAGGTGGTGATGGAGAAGCGCGGCCTGGTGCTTTTCGTCGGCGGCACCGGCTCTGGCAAGTCCACCTCCCTGGCGGCACTGATCGACTACCGCAACCGCAACAGCGGCGGGCACATCATCACCATCGAAGACCCGGTGGAGTACGTGCACCGGCACAAGAAATCCATCATCAACCAGCGCGAGGTGGGGGTGGACACCCGCAGCTTCCACGCGGCGTTGAAGAACACCCTGCGCCAGGCGCCGGACGTGATCCTGATCGGTGAGATCCGCGACCGCGAGACCATGGAGCACGCCCTGGCTTTCGCCGACACCGGCCACCTGGCCATTTCCACCCTGCACGCGAACAACGCCAACCAGGCGCTGGACCGCATCATCAACTTCTTCCCCGAGGAGCGCCGGCCGCAGCTGCTCAACGACCTGGGCAACAACCTCAAGGCCTTCGTCTCCCAACGCCTGGTACGCACCTCCGACGGCAAGCGTCGCGCGGCGGTGGAGGTGCTGCTGGGCACTTCCACCATCAGCGACCTGATCAAGCGCGGTGATTTCAGCTCCATCAAGGAGATCATGGAGAAGTCCAAGGCCCTGGGCATGCAGACCTTCGACCAGGCGCTGTTCGACCTGGTGGTGGAAGGCGCTATCAGTGAGGACGAGGCGATCAAGAATGCCGACTCCGCCAACAACCTGCGCCTCAAGCTGAAGCTCTACCGCGATGGCCCAGCCCCCGCGCCGACGCCGGCTCCAGCCGCCGCTCCCACCCCGCCACCGGCCGCGCCCCGTACCCAGGACGCGGCCAGTTGGGGCCTGGAGCTGAAGCTGGAGGAACTGCCCGAGGAAACGCCGCCGGAAGACCCGGGCAAGCATTTCTGATCGGAGTTAGTCGTCCAGCGCTTGGAGCTGTCGCAGCAACTGGTTCGCGGGGCGACGCGGGCTCAGCCGTCGATTGGGTTGAGTGGCCAGTGGTTGCCGGTGATTGGGGCGATGCTCTTGCCGCTTCTGGCGCCGGTGCATACGCCGGGGGCGTACTGTGTCGGGCTGATCGATCAGGTAGTGGCCGAACTGGCGGAAGTAACGGTCGATGAGGCTGCGCTTGCTCGATGCCAGACCGCTTTCCATCAGGGCGATACGGCAGCCGTGTCGGTCTACTTCCACGCCCAGTTCCAATAACAGGATCACCGTTTCGGCATGGCCCATTTCCACGGCTTCGACCAGGGCTGGGCCAGGAATCGGAGAACCCAGCCCTCGGAGTAATTCGATTTCCTGTACACGGTTTTCAACCGCCATCCAGTGCAGGACGTTTTCACCCAACCCGTTACCGGCTGTCACCAAGCTTCGTTCTGCTGCCAGCAGTTGATTCAACTGATGAGGTTGGAAGCGGACCGCATCGAACAACCGGCCGAATGCGTATTCGTGTTCTGGGTGTATGCAGCCGCAAGGAGGCAGGGGCGGTTCGTTGTGAAGGTCGGGTGCGCTGTTGAGTGCAAGGTCGAACAGGTGATCAAGCTCGATGCGCTTGATCAGTGAGATGACACATTGAGTGTTCATGCTGCGGGCCGGCCATCGCCGACGGACAGGGAAGAGGCAGATCATCGACCCTGGCGGCAGAATCGCCACCGAAGGGCGCGCGAATCATAGGACGCGCTGCTTGGGCTGTCGATGGTTTTGGGCCTCGCCCTGTTCACCGAACCCCAGGCAGGTAGTGTTTCTGGATGTGCTTTATGCGGCCTTCGTCGCGCAGGGCCTGCATGGCCTGGGCGACGGCGTCGACCAATTGTGGGTCGCACTGGCGCGAGCAGGCGATGTAGAGGTCGGTGGTGGCCAGTGGCGGGCTGATGTGCAGTTTCCGGTCGGTGACCTGGGGCCAGATGTAGAGCCCTTCGATTGCGCCGGTGAACCAGGCGTCGATGCGCCCCATCAGCAACAACTGCACGGGTTTGTCACCCAGCATCAGGTGGCGGATCTGTTCGCCTGCGAAGCCTTCGCGGTGGAGGATGTCGCTCTGGGCGGTGCCGAGCCCCACGCCGATCTGCCGGTAGCGTTGGCGCGCCTCCCCGAAGTTCTTCACCGGCTCGTCGAGGCTGAAGAACACCCGGTCCAGCGCCATGACCGGTGCCACCCAGGTGTAATGGGCTTCGCGCTCGGGGGTGCGGGAGAGGGGGATGATCAGCAGGTCGCGGCCGTCCATGACGGTTTTCTGCGCCCGGGCCCAGGGCTCGACGCGGATGCGCACCCGGTAGCCGGCGCGCTTGAGCGCCAAAAGTGCGGCGTCACCGACGATGCCGTGGCCCTTGGCGTCCTGAACCAGTGTCAAGGGCGGTGCATCGGGCAGGTACAGGTCCACCTGACGTGGCTGTGCCTGGAGGCCGAATGCGAGGCAGAGCAGGGCGATGATCCAGGGCGCTTTGGCGGGCACAGGGCGGTCCGGTTCGAGGTTGTGCAACGAGTATAGAAAAGCTCCGGGAAGGTGCAGGGTGACGGCGATCATCTCTTCCCGATGATTCAGTTCACACCCAGGTGCTGCCGGTAGAACGCCATGATGGCCTCGGCCGAGGCCAGGGGGTGGGCCTGCAGCAGTGCGTGGGGGCCGTCCAGGCGGACGAGATTGAAGCCGCGGGTGCGGCGCGCCATTGCCCGGGCGGTCCGTGCCGGCACCAAACGGTCCTGCCGGGCCTGCAGGTAGAGCGACGGAACCTGCAGTTCCGTCAGGCGGGCCCGCAGGTCCACCGTGGCGACGGCGCGCAGGCGCGCGGCGAGACAGGCTGGTGGGGCCAGGGACAGGCTCTGGCGCAGGGCCGCCAGGGTCGACGCGGGCGCGTCGGCGCCCAGCAGGGCAAAGCGCAGCAGCCAACCCGGCACGGCGTCGAGGGGCAGTCGGCGGATCAGCGGTGTGAGAAGAGCGATCCCCGGTCGAGGGCGGTGGGCGAAGCTGCAGGCCAGCACCAGCCCCATCAGGCCCGGCGGGTGTCGCAGCGCCAATTTCAAGGCGACGGGGCCGGAGAAGGATTCTCCGAGCAGGATGAAGGGCCGGTCTTTCGGCAGTTGCTGTTCCGCCCATTCGACCAGGCTGTCGTAGTCCTGGGGCGCCATCGTCGGGTAGCCGAGCACCTGGCAGTCCAGGCGCCCGTCAAGGGCCTGGCGCAGGGGGGCGAACAGCAGGCCGCTGCCGTCCAGGCCGGGCAGCAGGATCAGCAGTGGTGCGATGGCTTCAGCGTCCCTTGAAGGTGCCAGGGCGGCGCTCGAGCATGGCTTGCAGGCCTTCCCGGGCGTCCTCCGAGGTCAGCAGGCGCTGGGCGACCGCCGGCAGGGCGCGGGCGGCGGCGAGTTCACCCTCGTTCACCACCTGCCGTGCGGAGGCGAGGGTGGCGCGGATGCCCAGTGGCGCCTGGGCGGCGATCCGCTCGGCCAGCCAGAGGGCGCGGGGCATCAGCTCTTCGCTGGCCAGCACCTCTTGCACCAGGCCCAGGCGCAGGGCTTCGTGGGCGTCGAATTCGTCGCCAGTGAGCAGCCAGCGCATGGCGTTGCCCCAGCCGGCCACCTGGGGCAGGCGCAGGGTGGCGCCGGCGAAGGGGAAGATGCCGCGCTGGACTTCCATCTGGGCGAAACGGGTGTTGCTGGCGCAGAGGTTGATGTCGGCGGCGAGCATCAGTTCGATGCCGATGGTGAAGCAGTAGCCCTGCACGGCCACCAGCAGCGGTTTGCTCAGGCGCGGGCCACCGAAGGTGCCCCAGGGGTCGACGGCGCCCTCGGGCAGTTGCCAGCCGTTGCGGAAGGTCTCGGCGACGTTGGCCAGGTCGAGGCCGGCGGTGAAGTGCTCGCCGTGGGCGAACACCAGTGCGCAGCGTGCCTCGTCATCCCGCTCGTAGTCCCCCAGGGCCAGCACCAGGTCATCGAGCATCGCCTGGTCGAAGGCGTTGCGCTTGGCTGGGCGGTCGAGACCGAGCAGCAGGATGTGGCCGCGCTGTTCGCGGGTCACGCGGCCGGTTTGGGCGTGGGACATGGAGGCGGTCCTCGGAGGGAAGGGCGGGGGCTCGGAGGATATAGCCGTTGCGTGTGGCGTTGTCCATGCGACCAGAGCCGTCTGGCGCTTTGCGTGAGAAAAACGCTGCGCGCTTGTCAGCTTTTGCTGTATGATGCGCGCCGGCCCTAACTGGGCCCCGTTCAGGAACTGCATCTTTCGGGGCATTCGCCTTCAGCTGCACCGTCCGCATCGCGGACTACCCTAGACGTAACACTCCAACCAATAAGCAACTCGCAAATTCTCTCCCAGGCTGCCAGGGTGACCCACAAGGTCTTTCGGCATATGCAGCTTTGGGTTTGGGTCTTTGCGGATGCACATGAGGCATACCCATGACCCAGGATATCGGCGGATTCGCCGCGCTCGGCCTTCACCCCAATGTTCTCGCTGCCATCGCTGCAGTGGGCTACGAAGAGCCTTCCCCCATCCAGGCCCAGTCGATTCCGGTGATCCTCGCCGGGCACGACATGATCGGCCAGGCCCAGACCGGTACCGGCAAGACTGCAGCCTTCGCGCTGCCGATCCTCTCCCGTATCGATCCGGCCAAACGTGAGCCGCAGGCGCTGATCCTGGCACCGACCCGCGAGCTCGCACTGCAAGTCGCCACCGCTTTCGAAACCTACGCCAAGCAGATGCCCGGCCTGAACGTCGTGGCCGTCTACGGCGGCGCGCCCATGGGCCCGCAGCTCAAGGCCCTGCGCCAGGGCGCCCAGGTGATCGTGGCCACCCCCGGCCGCCTGTGCGACCACCTGCGCCGTGACGAGAAGATGCTCGCCACCGTGCAGCAGATGGTGCTGGACGAAGCGGACGAGATGCTCAAGCTCGGCTTCATGGAAGACCTCGAAGTGATCTTCGAGGCCCTGCCGGAAAGCCGTCAGAGCGTGCTGTTCTCCGCCACCCTGCCGCCGTCGATCCGTTCGATCGCCGAGCGTCACCTGAAAGAGCCGCAGCACGTCAAGATCGCTGCCAAGACCCAGACCGTGGCCCGCATCGAGCAGGCCCACCTGATGGTCCACGCCGACCAGAAGGTCGGTGCCGTGCTGCGCCTGCTGGAAGTCGAGGAGTTCGACGCGCTGATCGCCTTCGTGCGCACCAAGCAGGCCACCCTGGACCTGGCCTCCGCCCTGGAAGCCAAGGGCTACAAGGCTGCTGCGCTGAACGGCGACATCGCCCAGAACCAGCGTGAGCGCGTGATCGAGTCCCTCAAGGACGGCCGCCTGGACATCGTCGTCGCCACCGACGTCGCCGCTCGCGGCATCGACGTACCGCGCATCACCCACGTGGTGAACGTGGACATGCCGTACGACCCCGAGTCCTACGTGCACCGTATCGGCCGTACCGGCCGTGCCGGTCGTGAAGGCCGTGCCCTGCTGCTGGTCACCCCGCGCGAGCGCCGCATGCTGCAGGTGATCGAGCGCGTGACCAACCAGAAGGTCGCCGAAGTCCGTCTGCCCACCGCGCCCCAGGTACTGGATGCACGGATCAGGAAGCTGACCAACAGCCTGGCCCCCCTGGTGGCCGACGCCGAGGCCAGCCATGGCGAACTGCTCGACCGCCTGATCGCCGACATCGGCTGCAGCCCGCGTGCCCTGGCCGCTGCGCTGCTGCGCAAGGCCACCAACGGCCAGTCGCTGAACCTGGCGGACGTGGAGCGCGAGCAGCCGCTGGTACCGGGCGCTCCCCAGCCCCGTGAGCGCCGTGAGCGTGACGGTGAGCGTGGCGAGCGCGGTGAATACCGCGAGCGTCGTGCGCCGCTGCCGGTCGGCGAAGGCCGCGTGCGTTGCCGCACCGCCCTGGGGACCCGCGACGGCATCGCCGCGAAGAACCTGCTGGGCGCCATCCTCAACGAGGGTGGCCTGGCGCGCGAAGCCATCGGTCGTATCCAGATCCGCGAGACTTTCAGCCTGATCGAGCTGCCCGAAGAGGGCCTGGATCGCCTGCTGGGCAAGCTGAAGGACACCCGCGTGGCGGGCAAGTCGCTGAAGCTGCGTCGCTACCGCGAAGACTGATCCGCACTGCTGTAACGCAACGAGGGGGCCAATTGGCCCCCTCGTTGCGTTTCTGCGTCTGGAAACCGTGGCGTGGTTCAGGCGCGGCGATGTACCGAGCGGCCGGCGGCGAAGGTTTCCTTCACGGTGCGGTCGTCGCCGAGGATGGTCAGCGCGAACAGTTTCTCCGCCAGGCTGCGGGCCTGCTGCATGCGGTAGGCCATGAGCGGGGTGGCCTGGTAGTCGAGGACGACGAAGTCGGCGTCCTTGCCGGCCTGGAAGTTGCCGATGTGGTCGTCCAGGTACAGCGCGCGGGCGCCGCCCAGGGTGGCGAGGTAGAGGGACTTGAACGGGTCGAGCTTCTTGCCCTGCAGCTGCATGACCTTGTAGGCCTCGTTCAGTGACTGCAGCTGGGAGAAGCTGGTGCCGGCGCCGACGTCCGTGCCCAGGCCCACGCGCACGCCGTGCTGTTCCAGCTTCTGCAGGTCGAACAGGCCGCTGCCGAGGAACAGGTTGGAGGTGGGGCAGAAGGCCACGGCAGAGCCGGTCTCGGCCAGGCGCTGGCACTCCTCGTCGCACAGGTGCACGCCGTGGGCGAACACCGAGCGCTCGCCGATCAGCCGGTAGTGGTCGTAGACGTCCAGGTAGCCCTTGCGCTCGGGGAACAGCGACTTGACCCATTCGATCTCCGCCTTGTTCTCGGAGAGGTGGGTGTGCATGTACAGGCCGGGGTATTCGCCATAGAGCTTGCCGGCCAGCTCCAGTTGCTCGGGGGTGCTGGTGGGGGCGAAGCGCGGGGTCACTGCGTAGTGCAGGCGGCCCTTGCCGTGCCAGCGCTCGATCAGCGCCTTACTGTCGGCATAGCCGGATTCGGCGGTGTCGGTGAGGTAGTCCGGGGCGTTGCGGTCCATCAGTACCTTGCCGGCGATCATGCGCAGGTCCAGCGCCTGGGCGGCTTCGAAGAAGGCGTCCACGGAGGTGGCGTGCACGGTGCCGAACACCAGGGCGGTGGTGGTGCCGTTGCGCAGCAGCTCGCCGAGGAACAGGTCGGCTACTTCGCGGGCGTGGGCCGGGTCGGCGAAGGCGCGCTCGGTAGGGAAGGTGTAGGTGTTCAGCCAGTCCAGCAACTGCTCACCGTAGGAGGCGATCATGCCGGTCTGCGGGTAGTGGATGTGGGTGTCGATGAAACCGGGGGTGATCAGCGCGTTGGGGTATTCGCGGATCTCCACGCCGTCGAGCTGGGGCAGCAGGTCGCGGGCGTGGCCGATGCGGGCGATGCGGCCATCCTCCACCAGCAGGATGCCGTCCTCGAAGTATTCGTAGGAGGCCTCGACGCCCACTTCTGCAGGGTCGGCGATGCTGTGGAGGAGGGCGGAGCGGTAGGCAATCAAACGGGTCATGGCAGTCTCGTCGGTCAATGCGGTACTTGAGGGCCCGCGTTTCGCGCGGGCGTGGAAAAGCGGGCGCCGGGGGACGCCCGCTTTCCTGTGCGTCGTCTGGTCAGGCCTGTTCGCGGCGGGAGCTGGGCACCAGCCGGGCGACCGTTTCTCCCTTCTTCACGTCCTGGCCATTGTCCTTCTGTCCGAAGGTGGCGTTGTAGGTGGCGATGATCTCACCGGCGATGGAGATGGCGATCTCCACCGGCAGCTTGCCCTTGACCTCGGCCAGCCCCATGGGACAGCGCATGCGCTGCACGGTTTCGCTGGCGAAGCCGCGCTCGCGCAGGCGGTGCTCGAACTTGACCCGCTTGGTGCGCGAGCCGATGAGGCCGAAGTAGGCGAAGTCGTTGCGCTTGAGGATGGCGGCGGTCAGCTCCAGGTCCAACTGGTGGTTGTGGGTCATGACGATGAAGTAGCTGCCGGAGGGCAGGGCGTCGACTTCGTCGACCACCTCGTCGTTCACCACCTTCTCCACGCCGGCGGGCACCTGCTCGGGGAATTCGCTTTCCCGCGAGTCGATCCAGCGCACCTTGCACGGCAGGCTGGCGAGCAGTGGGGCCAGGGCGCGGCCGACGTGGCCGGCGCCGAACAGGGCGATCTGCGCCTGGGGCTGGTCCATCGGCTCGAACAGCAGCACGGTGGCGCCGCCGCAGCACTGGCCGAGGCTGGCGCCCAGGCTGAAGCGCTCCAGGCGGGTGTCGCGGCTGCCGCTCGCGAGCATCTCCCGGGCGATGGCCATGGCCTTGAACTCCAGGTGGCCGCCGCCGATGGTTTCGTAGATGCGCTCGGCGGTGACCACCATCTTCGAGCCGGCGTTGCGGGGCGTGGAGCCCCGCTCTTCGATGATGGTCACCAGCACGCTGGGTTCGCCGCGCTGCTGCAGCTCGGCAAGGGCGTTGATCCAGCTCATCGGCTCAGCCTCCAGTTGCGCAGCGGACGGCGCGAGCGGGACAGGCGCCAGTCGTCACGCTCGCCGGGGCGAGGCGTGTCGGTGGCGGCTGCTGGCCGGGCCGGGGTGTCGTGCAGGATCGGACGTGGGGTCATCGGTCGCCTCCCGGCTGCCCTCAGGCAGGCTCCACATGGGCGTTGCTGGCGGCCTCGGCCTTGCGTTGCAGCGCCTTCATCTGCTCGACGCCCCAGAGCACGCGCTCGGGGGTGGCCGGTGCGTCGATCTGCGGGTGGGCCTTGTAGTCGGCGAGGCTGGCCACGGCGTCCTTGATGGCGCACCAGGCGGCGATGCCGAGCATGAAGGGCGGCTCGCCCACGGCCTTGGAGTGGAACACCGTCTGCTCGGGGTTCTTGCGGTTCTCCACCAGTTTCACCCGCAGGTCGATGGGCATGTCGGCGATGGCCGGGATCTTGTAGCTGGCCGGGCCGCTGGTCATCAACTTGCCCTTGGCGTTCCACACCAGCTCCTCGGTGGTCAGCCAGCCCATGCCCTGGACGAAGGCGCCTTCCACCTGGCCGATGTCGATGGCCGGGTTCAGCGAGGCGCCGACGTCGTGGAGGATGTCGGTGCGCAGCATCTTGTACTCGCCGGTGAGGGTGTCCACCAGCACTTCGCAGCAGGCGATGCCGTAGGCGAAGTAGTAGAAGGGGCGGCCGGCGGCCTTGTCGCGGTCGTAGTAGATCTTCGGCGTGCGGTAGAAGCCGGTGCTGGAGAGCGAGACCTGGTTGAAGTAGGCCAGCTGGATGACCTCTTCGAAGGCGAGGTACTGGTCGCGCACGCGCACCTGGCTGTTCTTGAACGCCACGTCCTCGGGGGTGACCTTGAAGTGCCCGACGAGGAAGTCCACCAGGCGTCCCTTGATGGTCTCGGCGGCGTTCTGCGCGGCCTTGCCGTTCAGGTCGGTGCCGCTGGAGGCGGCCGTCGGCGAGGTGTTGGGCACCTTGTCGGTGTTGGTGGCGGTGATCTGGATGCGCGAGATGTCCACCTGGAACACTTCGGCCACAACCTGGGCGACCTTGGTGTTGAGGCCCTGGCCCATCTCGGTGCCGCCGTGGTTCAGGTGGATGCTGCCGTCGGTGTAGACATGGATCAGCGCGCCGGCCTGGTTGAGGAAGGTGGCGGTGAAGCTGATGCCGAACTTCACCGGCGTCATCGCCAGGCCTTTCTTCAGCACCGGGCTCTGGGCGTTGAAGGCGCGGATGGCGTCGCGGCGCTGGGCGTACTCGGCGCTGGCCTCCAGTTCGGCGGTCATCTCGGCGAGCAGGTTGTGCTCGACGGTCTGGTAGTAGTGGGTGACGTTGCGCTCGTCCTTGCCGTAGTAGTTGAGCTTGCGCACCGCCAGCGGGTCCTTGCCCAGGTGGTGGGCGATGACGTCCATGATCTCTTCGATGGCGACCATCCCCTGGGGGCCGCCGAAGCCGCGGTAGGCGGTGTTGGAGGCGGTGTTGGTCTTGCAGCGCAGGCCGTTGATGGTGGCGTGTTCGAGGAAGTAGGCGTTGTCCGAGTGGAACATCGCGCGGTCGACGATGGAGCCGGAGAGGTCCGGCGAGTAGCCGCAGTTGCCCGCGAGCTGCAGTTCGATGCCGGTGAGCAGGCCCTGGTCGTCGAAGCCGATGTCGTACTCGACGTAGAAGGGGTGGCGCTTGCCGGTGATGCTCATGTCTTCCATGCGCGGCAGGCGCATCTTGGTGGGCCGGCCGGTGAGGTGGGCGATCACCGCGCAGAGGCAGGCGGGGCCGGCGGCCTGGGTTTCCTTGCCGCCGAAGCCGCCGCCCATCCGGCGCATGTCGATGACGATCTTGTTCATCGGCACGCCCAGTACTTCGGCCACCAGCTTCTGCACTTCGGTGGGGTTCTGGGTGGAGGTGTAGACGATCATGCCGCCGTCTTCGCTGGGCATCACCGAGGAGATCTGGGTCTCCAGGTAGAAGTGCTCCTGCCCGCCGATGTGCAGGTGGCCCTGCAGGCGGTGCTTCGAAGCGGCCAGGGCGGTGGCGGAGTCGCCGCGCTTGTGCTGGTGCGGGTCGAGCACGTAGTGCTTCTTCCGGTAGGCATCGACCACGTCGAGCACGGGCTCCAGGTCTTCGTACTCGATGAGGGCGGCCATGGCCGCCTTGCGTGCGGTTTCCAGGCTGTCGGCAGCCACGGCGAGCACCACCTGGCCGACGTATTCCACCTTGCCGTCCGCCAGCAGCGGGTCACCGGCCACCACCGGGCCGATGTCCAGTTGCCCGGGCACGTCCTCGGCGGTGATGGCGATGGCCACGCCGGGAATCGCGTAGCAGGGGCGGGTGTCGATGCGGACGATGCGCGCGTGGGCGCGGTCGCTCATGCGGGCATAGACGTGCAGCTGATTGGGGAACTCCAGGCGGTCGTCGACGTACACCGCTTCGCCGGTGACGTGCTTGGGCGCGCTCTCGTGCTTGACGCTCTTGCCGACGCCGGTGGCGATGTCGGCACGGAACAGCGCCGCCAGTTCTTCCTGGGTCTTGAAATGGTGCTTAGACATAGGCGGTCACCCGGGTTTCGACGGCTGGGGATTGCTGTTCGAGGAAGCACTTGCGCAGCAGGTTCTGGGCCGCCAGCAGACGGTATTCCTTGCTGGCGCGGAAGTCGGTGAGGGGGCTGAAGTCCTGGGCCAGGGCTTCACAGGCGCGCTCGACGGTGCCCGGGTACCAGGCGGAGCCGACCAGGGCCTGTTCGCAGGCGCTGGCGCGCTTGGGGATGCCGGCCATGCCGCCGAAGGCGACGCGAGCGCGGCGCACCACGCCGTCTTCGATCACCAGGTTGAAGGCGGCGCAGACGGCGGAGATGTCGTCGTCCAGACGCTTGGAGACCTTGTAGGCGCAGAACACCTGGTTCTTGCGGGCGCGGGGCACGCGCACCTTCTCGATGAACTCGGACTCCTGGCGGGCGGTGACCTTGTAGTCCAGGAAGTATTCGTCCAGCGGCAGGGTGCGGGTCTGGTTGCCCTTGCGCAGGACGATCTCGGCGCCGAGGGCGATCAGCAGCGGCGGCGCGTCGCCGATGGGCGAGGCGTTGCCGATGTTGCCGCCAAGGGTGCCCTGGTTGCGGATCTGCAGTGAGGCGAAGCGGTGCAGCAGTTCGCCGAAATCCGGGTACTCGCGGGACAGGGTCTCGTAGCAGTCGGAAAGCGGGGTGGCGGCGCCGATCTCGATGAAGTCGGCATCCGTCTCGATGCGCTTCATGGCGTCGATGTGGCCGACGTAGATCATCACCGGCAGCTCGCGGTGGAACTGGGTGACTTCCAGGGCCAGGTCGGTGCCGCCGGCCAGCAGGCGGGCCTGCGGGTTGGAAACGTAGAGTTCGGCCAGGTCGCCGATGGTCAGCGGCACCAGGCAGCGCTTGTCGCCGCTGTTCAGCTCGGCGGTGTCGCGCGGGGCAATCGCCTTGAGCTGGGCGAGGGTCTCGGCTTCAGCGGCGTCGAACTGGTCGGGCTGCGTCTGGCAGCAGGCCTGCTCGGCGGCATCGAGGATCGGGCGGTAGCCGGTGCAGCGGCACAGGTTGCCGGCCAGGGCTTCCAGGGTCTGGGCCTTGTCGTAGCCGGTGCTGCCGGAGGCGGCCCGGCTCTTCTGCAGGGCGAACAGCGACATGACGAAACCGGGGGTGCAGAAGCCGCACTGGGAACCATGGCAGTCCACCATGGCCTGCTGGACGCTGTGCAACTGGCCCTTGTGCTTGAGGTCTTCGACGGTGATGAGCTGCTTGCCGTGCAGCGAGGAGACGAACGTCAGGCAGGCATTGAGGGTGCGGTAGCGGATGCGGTCGTCGACCACCTCGCCCACCACCACGGTGCAGGCACCGCAATCACCGGAGGCGCAGCCCTCCTTGGTTCCTGTCTTGCCCAGGTGCTCACGCAAGTAGTTCAGCACCGTGACGTTGGGGTCGAGCGCATGTTCGGTGCGCAGCTCCCGGTTGAGTAGAAACTGGATCAAGGAAGACCTCCAGGCACTTTATTGTTGTTTACGAGGGCTCGTATGGCCGCGAATTTAGAGTCCGTTGACTTTTCGGTCAATAATTTTCTGACCTGAAAGTCAGAAAATTATTCGAGCTTTCTAGCAAGCGCCGTGCCGGGGCTCCGGAGCAAGGGTAGACCGGAATGCAAACGCCCCGCTCTGGGGCGGGGCGCTTGGATGGAGAGAGGGAGAGGGGCGGGTCAGGCCACCTGTTGCTGGTCGGTCAACTGGTGTTCTTCACCGGCATAGTAGGCGCGCACCCGCTTGTCCATCACGGCGCGCCAAAGCGGCGGGAACAGCGCCAGGACGATCATCCCGGCATAGCCGTTGGGCAACTGCGGGCTGTCGTCGAAATGGCGCAGCACCTGGTAACGGCGCTTGGCGTAGGCGTGGTGGTCCGAATGGCGCTGCAGGTGGAAGAGAAACAGGTTGGTGAGCAGGAAGTTGCTGTTCCAGGAGTGCGCCGGACTGGTGCGCTCATAGCGGCCGTTGTCCAGTTTGCGGCGGTGCAGGCCGTAGTGCTCCACGTAGTTGACGATCTCCAGCAGGGTGAAGGCCATCGCCGCCTGTACCAGGAAGAACACCCCGCCCAGCCAGCCCAGGGCGAGGGAGAAGCCGACCAGCATGGCGACGCTCAGGGCGTACCACCACACCAGCTCGTTGCGCCAGTGCAGCGCCGGCAACCCCTTGCGCTTGAGGCGCTGGGCCTCCAGGTTCCAGGCGTTGAGGAAGTTGTGCTTATAGGCGTGGGGCAGAAACTGGTAGAGGCTCTGGCCGAAGCGGGCAGAGGAGGCGTCGTCCGGGGTGGAGACGTTCACATGGTGGCCGCGCACATGCTCCACCTTGAAGCCGGCGTAGCACACCGCCGCCAGGAGGATACCGCCGGCGCTCTGCTCCAGTAGCGGGTCCTTGTGGATCAGCTCGTGGGAGACGGTGATGCCGATGGCGCCCATCACCGTGCCCACCGAGAGTACCCAGCCGAGTTTGCCCACCCAGTTCCAGTCCGGGTGATGGACGAACACCCAGCCGCTCCAGGCCAGCATCAATAGCAACAGCGGCAGGGTCATCAGGCTGAGGAAGCGGTAGTAACCCTGGCCCTCCATGAACGGCACGTCGTCCGACTCGTCGGGGTTGGCCGGGTCGCGGCCGACGACGAAATCGAGGAACGGAATCACCCCGAAGACGATGGTGATCACCAGCCAGGGCCAGGCATTGGGGTGGTCGCTGCCCAGCGACCAGTAGTAGCTCATGGGAATGCCGGCCACCGGGATCAGCCAGATCCAGTAGCCGACTTTCTTCAGGGCGATCATCCAGTTGGAGGGCAGGCGTTCGAACATGGTGGGCTCCGTCCGTGCGGGTGGGTGGGTTTTTCAGGATTGTCGGACAATCCTGCGCCTCAATCCGGTGCGGGGCGACCGACCTTTAGGTCTGAATGCCCGCCGTCTGTCACCTTTGACGGGTAACACCCTGTGTTACACTTTGCCCCCTGCCGCGTCCTGCGCAGATCCCTCGTGCATGACCCCTTCCGACCAGCCCGCTGTGCCGGACCCCGAGGGCGCCTGATCGACCCCCCACAGCCAAGACCGAAGGAAAACCATGACGTTCAAGGCACCGGACAGCCTCGCCGAACAGATCGCCCACCACCTCGCCGAGCGCATCATCCGAGGGGACCTGAAGGCCCGCGAACGCATCCAGGAGCAGAAGGTCACCCAGGCCCTCAACGTCAGTCGCGGGTCGGTGCGCGAAGCGCTGCTGATCCTCCAGCGCCGCCACCTGATCACCATCCTGCCGCACCGCGGCGCCCAGGTGTCCGAGCTCACCCCGCATCGTGTGCAGAGCCTCTACGCGCTGATGATGGAGATGTACATTCTGCTGGGCTGTGCCGTTGCCCAGCGCTGGAAGAGCGAAGAGGACCTTGCGCCCTTCCTGGCCATCCAGCAGCGTCTCGAACAGAACCTGCGGGAGCACGACATCGGCGGCTTCGTCGAGTCCAGCTTCAGCATCATGCGCGCGGCCTATGCCTTCGCCGACAACCCCTATCTGGAGGAAACGGTGGAGAACCTGCTGCCGGCCATCAGCCGCACCTATCACCTGGCGCTGGAGCAGCGCAAAGGCGAGATGGTGCAGTTCATGACCGCCTTCGCCCAACTGCTCAAGGCGGTGATCGACCGCGACCTGGCGCGCATCCGCGAAGTGCTGGTGGGCTACGGCCAGCACAACTGCCAGTTGGTGCTCGCCGCCCTGGCTGGTCACTGACGCCACTGATCGGGAGAGGCGCCCATGCGGCTCAAGTGCATCAAGCTGGCCGGGTTCAAGTCCTTCGTCGACCCCACCACAGTCAACTTCCCCAGCAACATGTCGGCGGTGGTGGGCCCCAACGGCTGCGGCAAGTCGAACATCATTGACGCTGTGCGCTGGGTGATGGGCGAAAGCTCGGCCAAGAATCTGCGTGGCGAGTCGATGACCGACGTCATCTTCAACGGCTCAAACACCCGCAAGCCGGTGGCCCAGGCCAGCATCGAGCTGATCTTCGACAACTCGGACAACTCCCTGGTGGGCGAATATGCCGCCTTCGCCGAGATTTCCATTCGCCGCCGCGTCAGCCGCGATGGCCAGAACACCTACTTCCTCAACGGCACCAAGTGCCGCCGCCGGGACATCACCGACATCTTCCTCGGCACCGGCCTGGGGCCGCGCAGCTACTCCATAATCGAGCAGGGGATGATCTCCAAGCTCATCGAGGCCAAGCCCGAGGACCTGCGCAACTTCATCGAGGAAGCCGCCGGCATCTCCAAGTACAAGGAGCGCCGCCGCGAGACCGAAAACCGCATCCGTCGCACCCACGAGAACCTGGCGCGCCTGACCGACCTGCGCGAAGAGCTGGAGCGCCAGCTCGACCGCCTGCATCGGCAGGCCCAGGCGGCGGAGAAGTACCAGGAGTACAAGGCCGAGGAGCGCCAGCTCAAGGCCCAGCTGTCCGCCCTCAAGTGGCAGGCGCTGAACGAGCAGGTGGGGCAGCGTGAAGGCGTGATCGGCAGCCAGGAGGTGGCCTTCGAGGCACTGGTGGCCGAGCAGCGCAACGCCGACGCCGCCATCGAACGCCTGCGTGACGGCCATCATGAGCTGTCCGAACGCTTTAACCTGGTGCAGGGCCGCTTCTATTCCGTGGGCGGTGATATCGCCCGGGTCGAGCAGAGCATCCAGCACGGCCAGCAGCGCCAGCGGCAACTGCAGGACGACCTGCGCGATGCCGAGCGCGCCCGCCAGGAGACCGAGTCCCACCTGGGGCATGACCGCACCCTGCTGGCGACCCTCGGTGAAGAGATGGACATGCTCATCCCCGAGCAGGAACTCAGCGCCGCCGCCGCCGAAGAGGCCAGTGCCCAGCTCGAAGAGGCCGAGGCCGGCATGCAGGGCTGGCAGGAGCGCTGGGACGGCTTCAACCAGCGCAGCGCTGAGCCTCGGCGCCAGGCCGAAGTGCAGCAGGCGCGCATCCAGCAGCTGGAGCAGAGCCTGGAGCGCGTGCTGGAGCGCGAGCGTCGCCTGGCTGACGAGCGCGCCCAACTGGCCGCCGACCCCGAGAGCGCAGCCATCCTCGAATTGAATGAACAGGCCGCTGCTGGCGAACTGGAGCTGGAAACCCTGCAGGCCGCCGAAGAGGCCCTGGTGGAGCGTCTGGAGCAGTTGCGTGATGAACTGCAGCGCGCCAGCCAGGCCCAGCAGCAGGCCCAGGGCGAGCTGCAGCGCCTCAACGGCCGTATCGCCTCGCTGGAAGCCCTGCAGCAGGCTGCTCTCGACCCCGGTGCCGGCACGGCAGACTGGCTGCGTGAGCATGGACTCGACCAGCGCCCGCGCCTGGCCGAAGGCCTGCGGGTGGAGGCGGGCTGGGAGCTGGCGGTGGAGACCGTCCTCGGGGCGGACCTGCAGGCCGTGCAGCTGGAGGACTTCCAGGGGCTCGATCTGGCCGGCTTCAGTCAGGGCGACCTGCGACTTGTAGCCGCCGGCCAAGGCGGGGCGCGAGTCGCCGGCAGTCTGCTGGACAAGGTCGAGTCACGGCTCGATCTCGCGCCCTGGCTCGGCCGCGTGCGTCCGGTGGAGAGCCTGGACGACGCCCTGGCCGGCCGCGCCACGCTGGCCGCCGACGAAAGCCTGATCAGCCGCGATGGCTACTGGGTCGGGCGCAACTTCCTCCGTGTCTGTCGCGCCAGCGAAGCGGAAAGCGGCCTGCTGGCCCGTGGCCAGGAGCTGGAGCGCCTGCACGCCGAGCGTGGCGAGCGCGAAACCACACTGGAGCGCCTCGACGAGGCCCTGCAAACCCTGCGGGTCCAGCAGCGCCAGCAGGAAGAAACCCGTGAACAACAACGCCGCCAGGTGCAGGATGAGGCGCGGCGCCTGTCCGAGGTGAAGGCCCGCCTGTCCGCCCAGCAGGCTCGGGTCGAGCAGCTCAACCTGCGTCGCCAGCGCCTGGAAGCGGAGCTGGCCGAACTCGATGAGCAGCGCGCCCTGGAGCACGAACAACTGGGCGAAGCCCGCCTGGTACTGCAGGACGCTCTGGACGCCATGGCCACTGACACCGAGCAGCGCGAACGCCTGCTGGCCGAGCGCGATGAGCTGCGCGAACGACTCGACCGCATCCGTCAGGAAGCGCGCCAGCACAAGGACCAGGCCCACCAGTTGGCCGTGCGCCTGGGCTCCCTGCGCGCCCAGCACGACTCGACACGCCAGGCCCTGGAGCGCCTCAGCCAGCAGTTCGAACGCCTCGAAGAGCGTCGCGAGCAGCTCAGCCTCAACCTGGAGGAGGGCGCAGCCCCGCTGGAAGAGCTGCGCATGAAGCTGGAAGAGCTGCTGGAACGCCGTATGGCGGTGGAAGATGAACTCAAGCTTGCCCGGCTCGCCCTCGAAGATGCCGACCGCGAACTGCGTGACGCCGAGAAGCGCCGCACCCAGGCCGAGCAGCAGTCGCAACTGCTGCGCGGCCAACTGGAGCAGCAACGCATGGAGTGGCAGGCCCTGACCGTGCGCCGCAAGGCGCTGCAGGACCAATTGCAGGAAGACGGTTACGACCTGCACGGCGTGCTCGCCACGCTGCCCGAGGGCGCCAGCGAGCCGGCCTGGGACGAGGAGCTGGAGCGACTGGCCGCGCGCATCCAGCGCCTGGGCCCGATCAACCTGGCCGCCATCGACGAATACCAGCAGCAGTCCGAGCGTAAACGCTACCTGGACGCGCAGAACGATGACCTGGTGGAGGCGCTGGACACCCTGGAGAACGTCATCCGCAAGATCGACAAGGAGACCCGCAACCGCTTCAAGGAAACCTTCGACCAGATCAACGCCGGCCTCCAGGCGCTGTTCCCCAAGGTCTTCGGGGGAGGGCACGCTTATCTGGAACTGACCGGCGAAGACCTGCTGGACACCGGGGTGGCCATCATGGCGCGCCCGCCGGGCAAGAAGAACAGCACCATCCACCTGCTGTCCGGTGGCGAAAAGGCCCTCACCGCGCTGGCGCTGGTTTTCACCATCTTCCAGCTCAACCCTGCGCCGTTCTGTATGCTCGACGAGGTGGATGCGCCGCTGGACGACGCCAACGTCGGCCGTTATGCACGATTGGTCAAGGAAATGTCGGAGAAGGTCCAATTCATCTATATCACCCACAACAAGATCGCCATGGAGATGGCCGACCAGTTGATGGGCGTGACCATGCACGAGCCGGGATGCTCACGGTTGGTCGCCGTGGATGTCGAGGAGGCGCTTTCCCTCGTAGAGGCCTGATGTATCCGGCGGTGATTGCCGACCGGGTTGCCCTGCAGGCCTCGTGAACAGAGGTTTCTCTGCTGGGCTGGCCGTGCTAGCTTAATGCCCAATTTTTTTGACACGTGGAAAACGCCATTGGGAACATGGAGTTGGGCGCCACGTTTTCAGGGGACCGGATGTCCTTTCTTCATCACTATCAGAATTTTTTTTGACCAGGGGACACAGGATTAATGGAAATCGGTCTGCGCGAGTGGCTGATCGTCATCGGCGTCATCGTAATCGCCGGCATTTTGTTTGATGGCTGGCGCCGCATGAGTGGCGGCAAAGGCAAGCTCAAGTTCAAGCTCGATCGCAGTTTCTCCAACCTTCCCGATGAAGAGGAGGACCCCAGCCTCCTCGGGCCAGCCCGCGTTCGCGAGCGTGGGGAGCCGCTGCTGGACGAGGAAGACCTGCCCAGCATGAGCGCCAGGGAACTGAACAAGCGCCGCAACGAGCCACGCCAGGGCGACCTGGCGCTGGACGAGCCGGTACCGACTCTGCTGACTCCCGTCGAGGAAGCTGCCTCCGCCAAGGCGGCGCGCCCGGCCAAGGCCCAGGACCTGCCGCCCGTGGAGGAAGTGCTGGTGATCAACGTGGTTGCCCGTGACGAAGGTGGCTTCAAGGGGCCGGCCCTGCTGCAGAACATTCTCGAGAGCGGCCTGCGTTTCGGCGAGATGGACATCTTCCACCGTCACGAGAGCATGGCCGGCAATGGCGAGGTGCTGTTCTCCATGGCCAACGGCGTCAAGCCCGGTACCTTCGATCTGGACGACATCGACCTGTTCAGCACCCGTGCGGTGAGCTTTTTCCTCGGCCTGCCCGGCCCGCGTCACCCGAAGCAGGCATTCGACGTGATGGTGGCCGCTGCCCGCAAGCTCTCCCAGGAGCTGAACGGCGAGCTGAAGGACGACCAGCGCAGCGTGCTGACCGCCCAGACCATCGAGCATTACCGCCAGCGCATCGTCGAGTTCGAGCGTCGCAGCCTGACCCAGAAGCGCTGAACCGGAAGATCCACCGAAACAGAGCAGCCCAGGCTGCTCTTTTCGTTTGCACGGAAAAGAGCCCCGCATCATGAACGACACCTCAGGCAATGCCGCCCAGCGCATCCAGGCACTGCGTGCCGAACTGGATGAGCACAACTACCGCTATTACGTCCTCGACGAGCCCAGCGTGCCCGACGCCGAGTACGACCGCCTGTTCCGCGAGCTGCAGGCCCTGGAGGCCGAGCACCCGGAACTGGTCACCCCCGATTCGCCCACTCAACGTGTCGGCGGCGAGGCCCTCAGCGCCTTCGGCGAAGTGCGCCACGAAGTGCCCATGCTCAGCCTGGGCAACGCCTTCGAGGAGGAGGACCTTCTCGCCTTCGATCGCAGCGTGCAGAGTGGTCTCGGCCTGTCCGGCGGCGGCCTCTTCGGCGGTGGAGCAGCCGTGGAATACAGTTGCGAACCGAAGCTCGACGGCCTGGCCGTCAGCCTGCTGTACCGCAACGGCGTGCTGGAGCGCGGCGCGACGCGCGGTGACGGCACCACCGGCGAGGACATCAGCGCCAACGTGCGCACCATCCGCAACGTACCGCTCAAGCTGAAGGGCGAAGGCTGGCCGCAGGTGCTGGAAGTGCGCGGCGAGGTGTACATGCCCAAGGCCGGTTTCGAGGAACTCAACGCCCGCCAGGCCGAGAGCGGCGGCAAGACCTTCGCCAACCCGCGCAACGCCGCCGCCGGCAGTTTGCGCCAGCTGGACCCGAAGATCACCGCCAGCCGCCCGCTGGAGTTCTGCTGCTACGGCATCGGTCAGGTCAGCACCGAACTGGCCCCCACCCAGGTGGGCATGCTGGAGCGCCTCAAGGGCTGGGGCATTCCCATCAGCCGTGAGCTGCGCCTCGCCAAGGGCGTCGAGGCCTGCCTGGACTACTACCGCGATATCGGCCAGCGGCGCATGGCGCTGCCCTACGACATCGACGGCGTGGTGTTCAAGGTCAACACCCTGGAGGACCAGCAGCAACTGGGCTTCCGTGCCCGCACCCCGCACTGGGCCATCGCCCACAAGTTCCCCGCCCAGGAGGAGCTGACCGAGCTGCTGGATGTCGAGTTCCAGGTCGGCCGTACCGGCGCGGTGACGCCCGTAGCGCGCCTCAAGCCGGTCAAGGTGGCGGGCGTCACCGTCGCCAACGCCACCCTGCACAACATGGACGAAGTCGCCCGCCTGGGCCTGATGATCGGCGACACCGTCATCATCCGCCGCGCTGGCGACGTGATTCCCCAGGTCATGCAGGTGGTGGCCGAGCGCCGTCCTGCGGATGCCCGTCCGGTGCACGTACCGGAGCAGTGCCCAGTGTGCGGCTCCGCTGTCGAGCGCACCCAACTGGTCAAGCGTGCCAAGGGCAAGGCCACCACCAGCGAAGGCTCGGTGTACCGCTGCGTCGGCCGCCTGGCCTGCGGCGCCCAGCTCAAGCAGGCGATCATCCACTTCGCCTCCCGCCGCGCCATGGATATCGATGGCCTGGGCGACAAGATCGTCGAGCAACTGGTGGACACCGGTCTGGTGGCGTCGCCCGCCGACCTCTACACCCTCACCTACGAGCAGGTGGTGGAGCTGGAGGGCTTCGCCGACCTCTCGACCCGCAACCTGCTGGCGGCGATCCAGGACAGCGCCAAGCCGACCCTGGCGCGCTTCATCTTCGCCCTCGGCATTCCCGATGTCGGTGAAGAGACCGCCAAGCTGCTGGCCCGCGCCCTCGGCTCGCTGAAGCGCCTGGAACAGGCCCTGCCGGAAGTGCTGACCTACCTGCCCGACGTGGGGCTGGAAGTGGCGTCGGAGATCCACAACTTCTTCGGCGACGACCACAACCGCCAGGTGATTGCCGACCTGCTGGCCCGCGGCGTCATCCTGCAGGACGAAGGCGACGTCAGTGCCGAATTCACCGCCTGTGCCTCCCTGGGTGGCTTCATCGACAAGCAGAACATCCCCGGCATCGCCACCACCGGCGCCGAGAAGCTGGCGGCCCGCTTCGGCAGCCTGCAGGGCGTGATCCAGGCCGACTGGCTGGACCTGCGCCAGGTGGAGCGCCTCAACGAAAAGGCCGCCCGCTCCCTGCGCGACTTCTTCGACGAGCCGGCCAATCGCGAGCACGCCCTGCGCATCGAGGCGCAACTGCTGGAGTTCGGCATGCACTGGTCGTGCGAGCGCAAGGCGGTGGAAGGGCTGCCCCTGGCCGGGCAGACCTGGGTGCTGACCGGCACGCTGGAGGCCATGAGCCGCGACCAGGCCAAGGACAAGCTGGAAGCCCTGGGGGCCAAGGTGGCGGGTTCGGTATCGGCGCGTACCCACTGCGTAGTCGCCGGGCCGGGGGCTGGCTCCAAGCTGGCCAAGGCCACCGAACTGGGGTTGCGGGTGCTGGACGAGGAGCAATTCCTCGCCGAGCTGAAGACCCTCGGCGCCGTCTGAGGTGCCACACATGAAAAGGCCGGGCTCGATGCTAGGCCTTTTCGTATCAGCCGTTGATGGCGTCGGTCAGGGCCTTGGCCGGTACCAGCTTGACCACCTTCTTCGCGGCGATCTCGATGCTCTTGCCGGTCTGCGGGTTGCGGCCGGTGCGCGCCGGTCGTTCGCTGACCTTGAGCTTGCCGATGCCCGGCAGGGTGATCTCATCGCCGTTCTCCAGCGAGTCGCTGACGATCTCGCTCAGTTGCTCCAGCACGGCGCGCACGGTGGCGCGGGTAGCGTCGGTGGCGTCGGCGATGTCAGCGATGAGTTGGTCTTTGGTGAGTGCCATGGGAGTGCTCCGATGAAGATGAAGGTGCCCGGCCCTAAGCGGGGCGGGGGCACGCTAGCACAGATCGATTTCCCACGCGTTGCAGGGAGTCGGGTTGCACTGGTGTAGGCCGCTGTTGGTGCCCCTTGCCACTCTTTCGTGTCATCCATTCGCCCGTGGGCGCGCCTGCGTGTACTTCGTTTTCAAGGCGCGGCAGCGTGAGTCGCTTCCGGGGCTGAGCGCAAGTGCTTGTCAGGAAAAGTGATTTCAGCGGTTGTAAGTTTGCCAAGAGCCAGTACAATGGCGCGGCTCGCCGATCTGGCGAGCTGCGTTATGGTGGCCCTGCCGGTCCCCCCGCATTGATCAGCCGTGAACCCGGTCAGGCCCGGAAGGGAGCAGCCGCAGCGGTGAAATCGAGTGCCGGGGTGTGGCTGGTGGGGTCGCCTCCTTATACCTCCCCTCGCTTCATCCCCTTCTTGCTGATTTCTCCGCCACGCATTGCGTGAGCACGGTCGTGTCACGTTCCGTCCTTTATGGCGTTCCTGCTACCGAAAGAAGTTCGTCACGAGTGTGCATCTCGGGTGCAATTTGCAAGTTGCTCCGCTAGCATTAGCCCCCTCCCGATTCACTGCTGCGACGGTTTTCAATGAGTTATCAGGTTCTTGCGCGCAAATGGCGTCCCCGCTCGTTCCGGGAAATGGTCGGCCAGACCCATGTGCTGAAGGCCCTGATCAACGCCCTGGACAACCAGCGCCTGCACCACGCCTACCTCTTCACCGGTACCCGTGGCGTGGGCAAGACCACCATCGCGCGCATCCTCGCCAAGTGCCTGAACTGCGAGACCGGCATCAGCTCCACGCCCTGTGGCCAGTGCTCGGTCTGCCGCGAGATCGACGAAGGTCGCTTCGTCGACCTGATCGAAGTGGACGCCGCGAGCCGCACCAAGGTCGAGGACACCCGCGAGCTGCTGGACAACGTGCAGTACGCGCCGACCCGCGGTCGCTACAAGGTCTACCTGATCGACGAAGTGCACATGCTCTCCACGCACTCGTTCAACGCGCTGCTCAAGACCCTCGAAGAGCCGCCGCCCCATGTGAAGTTCCTGCTGGCCACCACCGACCCGCAGAAGCTGCCCGTCACCATCCTCTCCCGCTGCCTGCAGTTCTCCCTGAAGAACATGCCGCCGGAGCGCGTGGTGGAGCACCTGACCCACGTGCTCACTGCCGAAAGCGTCCCCTTCGAGGCGGATGCGCTGTGGCTGCTGGGCCGCGCCGCCGATGGCTCCATGCGCGATGCCATGAGCCTCACCGACCAGGCCATCGCCTTTGGTGAAGGCAAGGTTCTGGCCGCCGACGTGCGCGCCATGCTCGGCACCCTCGACCACGGCCAGGTTTACGGCGTGCTCCACGCGCTGCTGCAGGGCGATGCCCGTGGCGTGCTTGAGGCCATCCGCCACTTGGCCGAGCAGGGCCCGGACTGGAACGGCGTGCTGGCCGAAATCCTCAACGTGCTGCACCGTGTGGCCATCGCCCAGGCTCTGCCCGATGCCGTCGACAACGGCCAGGGCGACCGCGACCGCGTGCTGGCGCTGGCCGAGGCACTGCCGGCGGAAGACGTGCAGTTCTACTACCAGATGGGCCTGATCGGTCGTCGCGACCTGCCCCTGGCGCCGGACCCGCGCGGCGGCTTCGAAATGGTGCTGCTGCGCATGTTGGCGTTCCGCCCGGCCGATGCCGACGGTGCGCCGAGGGTGGTGCTAAAGGACCCGGGGATCAGCAAGGCCACAGCTGATTCCAGCCAGAACCCCGTGGCCGGAGCCGCCGTCGCGGCTCCGGCGGCCGTCATCCCCGCGCCCGTGACCCAGCCGCCCATGCCGGCTCCTGTCGCCGCGCCCGCTCCGGCGGTCGTGCCGGCCCTTCAGCCGGCGCCGGAACCGGTGGTCGAGGCCGCGCCTGCTGCCGCCGTGGTATCCGAGCCTGAACCCGAGCCTGTAGCGCCGGTCGAGCCCGTTGCTTTGAGCGAGCCGGTGGTGGAGCCGCAGCCCGCCGTGGTTGCCGAGCCTCCCGCCGAGGTGCCGGTCGACCTGCCCTGGGAAGAGCCCGCAGCAGTGGCCGCGTCCGCGCCAGTCGCGCAGCCTGCCCCCGAGCCCGAGCCCGAGCCCGAGCCCGAGCCCGAGCCCGAGCCTGTAGCCGAAGCGACCGTATCAGCCCCTGTCGCCGCAGCGCCGGTGTCTCTTGCAGAAGCTGTGCCGGCCACCGAAGCGCCCTTCGACGACGAAGAGCCGCCGCCCGGGGACTATGACGACTACTATCAGGCGGACGCCGATTCCATCGCCTACCTCGACGAGCTTCCCATCGGCGAGGCAGCAGTGGTGGCTGAGCCCGAGGTCCTGCCGGATGTGCAGCCGGCCACTGGCCTGGCTGCCGAATGGCTGGACCTGTTCCCGCGCCTCGGCATCAGCGGCATGACCGGCAACATCGCCGCCAACTGCACCCTGGTGGCGGTGGATGGCGACACCTGGCACCTGCACCTGGACCCGGCCCAGAGCGCCCTGTTCAACGCCACCCAGCAACGGCGCATGAACGAGGCCCTCAACCAGTACCACGGCCGCACCCTGACGCTGGAAGTGGAGATCCGTCGCCCCGAGCAGGAAACCCCGGCCCAGGCTGCCGCCCGCAAACGTGCGGCCCGCCAGCGTGATGCCGAAGACTCGATTGCCAGCGACCCGCTGGTGTTGAAGATGATCGAACAGTTCGGGGCCAGCGTGCGCCCGGACACCATTGAACCCCTTGACCGCTGAGGACAACCATCATGATGAAGGGTGGCATGGCAGGCCTGATGAAACAGGCCCAGCAAATGCAGGAAAAGATGCAGAAGATGCAGGAAGAGCTGGCCAACGCCGAAGTCACCGGTCAATCCGGTGCGGGCCTGGTGAGCGTGGTCATGAACGGCCGTCACGACGTCAAGCGCGTGAGCCTGGATGACAGCCTGATGCAGGAAGACAAGGAAATCCTCGAAGACCTGATCGCCGCCGCCGTCAATGACGCCGTGCGCAAGATCGAGCAGAACAGCCAGGAGAAGATGTCCGGCATGACCGCCGGCCTGCAACTGCCGCCCGGCTTCAAGATGCCCTTCTAAGTGGGGAGCGCCCAGCCAGCACGCATTACTGCGTTGCGAACGGCTCCGGGCATCCTCATTTACAGACGTAAACTCCGGTGCCCGTAGCCGTTCACGCCTTGTACTGCATGCCGTCTGATCGCTCCTGGCGACAGCGACTGTAAATAGAGGTCGGAAGCGAGCAGGGCGCCGGAGCTCGTTTCAGCCCCAATCCGAGATTTCTGAATGAGCTTCAGTCCGCTGATCCGCCAACTGATCGACGCCCTCCGCATCCTGCCCGGTGTAGGCCAGAAGACGGCCCAGCGCATGGCGCTGCAGTTGCTGGAGCGTGACCGCAGCGGCGGCCTGCGCCTGGCTCAGGCACTTACCGCCGCAATGGAAGGCGTCGGGCATTGCAAGCAATGCCGCACCCTGAGCGAGGACGACCTCTGCCCGCAGTGCGCCGATCCGCGTCGCGACGACTCACTGTTGTGCGTGGTGGAAGGGCCGCTGGACGTCTTCGCCGTGGAGCAGACCGGCTATCGCGGCCGTTTCTTCGTGCTCAAGGGACACCTCTCGCCCCTGGATGGCCTCGGGCCGGAAGCCATCGGCATTCCCGAACTGATGGAGCGGATCGAGGCCGGTGCCTTCAGCGAAGTGATCCTCGCCACCAACCCGACCGTGGAAGGGGAAGCGACCGCCCACTACATCGCCCAGTTACTGGCACCCAAGGGGCTGATCGCTTCGCGCATCGCCCACGGCGTACCGCTGGGTGGCGAGCTGGAGCTGGTGGACGGCGGCACCCTGACCCACGCCCTGGCCGGCCGCCGCCCCATCGGCCTCTGACAGGCTCTTGAAAGGCTAGAGGCGCTGCTGCTGCGGCGTTGAAACGCTTTCAACATGCTCATATAGCCCACGTATACCGCGCTTCGTTGGTCGCTTTCGGCTTGCATCGGTTGCCTTGTCGACGTTCTTCGGCAGCCTGCTGACGCGGAAGAGGGTAGGCCCCGCACAGGTCGCGCGGGGTGGCGTCAGTCGTCGAGCGATTTTCGGGCACCCAGCTCGCAGCTCCACAGCTCCAGTGCCGGCTGGCGCGTCGTGGGTGGGCCTAGCCAGTCGCTCAGGGGGCGGCAGCGCTGGTCCACGCACAATTGATAGTCCCCCGCCTCGGGTGTGCGCCCGAGGCGAAGTGGTTGCAGCGGCGGCATCTGCCGTTGGTAATGCCAACTACCCTCACGCAGGACGGCTCCGTCGGGAATCTCCATGCCGGCACCGGAGCCCTTGACCCGCGCTTCGCCGAGCAACAGCCCCTCGGCGGTGACGCGGTAGTCTTCCTCCCAGCGGATCTTCTCGATGGTGTGGGTCCAGGCCAGGGTGAAGGACGGCACGGGCAGCTCTGCCCACACCGCCCCTGCCATGCCCAGGCACAAGCCGATCATGTCGTTTGCGCCCTGGCGCGTCGGGCGCGCCAGAGGTGCTGGGCGACGAACACGGCGCTGAGGACGAAGCCCACCTCATCGCTGATGGGCGTGGCGAGGATCAGGCTGGCACCGGCGGCGAAACCCAGCCCACGTTCCCACCAGGCCAGACGGGCGTTCAGGAAGCCGGTGAACACCGCCCCCCAGATGCCGATGGCCAGCACCGCCTTCGCCACTACGTACAGCGTCGCCAGCAGGCTGTCACCCTGCAGCATCAACGCCGGCGAATAGACCGCCATGTAGGGGACGACGAAGCCGGCCACGGCGATGCGCACGGCCCACAGGCTGATCTTCAGGCCGCGCTCCTTGGCGATGGGCGCCGCGGCGAAGCAGGCCAGGGCCACCGGTGGCGTGAGGTCGGCCATGATGCCGAAGTAGAAGACGAACATGTGCGAGACCACCAGCGGAACGCCCAGGTCCAGCAGGGCCGGGGCAGCGATCGAGCTGGTGATGATGTAGTTGGGAATGGTCGGGATGCCCATGCCCAGCACCAGGCAGGTCAGCATGGTGAGCACCAGCGACAGGAAGAGGTTGTCCTGACCGATGGCGAGGATGTAGCCGGCAAAGGTGGACGCCACCCCGGTCAGCGACACCACGCCGATGATCACGCCGACCAGGGCGCAGGCGATCCCCACCGGGACAGCGTGGCGCGCACCCTCCACCAGAGCGTGCAGGCACAGGGTCAGCGTTTCGCGGCCGCCTTTGACGAACCAGCACGCTGCCACCAGCAGGCCGATGACGCCGAACACCACGCCGATACCGAGCTGGAAGAAGCCGGCGCAGAGCACGCCCAGGGCGATCCAGAAGGCGAAACGCAGCGCCTTGGACGAAACCCGCAGGATGATCGCCGAGCCGAGGATGACCATGGCCGTCAGTGCCAGGCCGACGGTGCCGGAGAACAGCGGCGTGCGGCCGGAGAACAGCAGGTAGATGAGGATCAGCAACGGGATCAGCAGGAACCAGCGCTCCCGCACCGCCTTCCAGGGGTTGGGGCACTCGTCCTTCGGCAGGCCCCGCAGGTCCGCACGGCGGGCTTCGAGGTGCACCATCCAGAACACCGAGGCGAAGTACAGCAGCGCCGGAATCAGCGCCGCCTTGGCCACCTCGAAGAACGGCACGTTGATGGTCTCGGCCATGATGAAGGCCACGGCGCCCATGATCGGCGGCATGATCTGGCTGCCCATCGACGCGGTCGCCTCGACCCCGCCGGCGAAGGCCGGGCGATAGCCGAAGCGCTTCATCAGCGGAATGGTGAACTGGCCGGTGGTGACCACGTTGGCCACGCCGGAGCCGGTGATGGTTCCCATCAGGGCGGATGACACCACCGACACCTTGGCCGGCCCGCCGACCTTGTGGCCGAACAGACCCATCGCGAAATCGGTGAACAGCCGGATCATTCCGGCCTGCTCGAGAAAGGCCCCGAAGAGGATGAACAGGAAGATGTAGGTGGCCGAAACATAGGTCGGTGTGCCGTACAGGCCCTCGGTACCGAATGACAGCTGGTTGACGATCTGGTCCAGGCCGTAGCCCCGGTGCATCAGGTCCCCCGGCAGGTACTGGCCGAGCATGCCGTAGGCCAGGAACAGGGCGCAGATGATCGGCAAGGCGATGCCCATCACCCGCCGTGCGGCCTCGAACACCAGCAGGATCAGGGTCAGGCCGACGACCATGTCGCCGGTGGTCAGGTCCCCGGAGCGCTGGATCAGGTCCGCCTCGAACACCCATTGGTAGATCGCCGTGGCCATGCCGGCCAGGCCCAGCAGCCAGGCCAGCGGCTGCCAGGGGCGGCCCTTGCCGAGCCCCGGGTAGCTGATGAACACCAGCAGCAACAGGAAGCCGACGTGTACGGCACGCAGCACCTGGGTCGAGACCGGGTGAAAGGCGGCGGTGACGATCTGGAAGATGGAAAACAGCAGCGCCACGGCAAAAAGCGCCTTTGGCCAGTCGGAAGGACTGGCAGCCAGGCCATTGTCTTGTTCACTCATGGGGTGAAGCCTCATCACGACATCAATGCAAGAAGCAGAGGCCGGCACCGTAGCGCCGTGCCTCGGTCCGCGAGCGTTCCGGCCTGGGGCAATGCCGGAACGCTGCGCGACGGGGAAGGCGGAGGGGCGGTAGCCCCCTGTCCGGGTGGGCTACAGGGCGCCCACTTCCTTGTAGTAGCGCTCGGCACCGGGGTGCAGGGGGATGGGCAGGTTCTGGGTGGCGTTCTCCAGGCTGATGTCCTTGGCAGCGGAATGGGCGTTGCCCAGGCGATCCAGGTTCTCGAACATCAGCTTGGTCATCTGGTAGGCCACCTCGTCCGACACACCGCTGTGGGTGACCAGGATGTTGGTGATGGCCACGGTGGGGACGTCGGCGTCCTGGCCGTCGTAGGTGCCCGCCGGGATAGTGGCCGCCTGGTAGGCGGCGTTGTCGATCTTCGCCGTGACCTCCGGCGGGATGGCCACGAAGCGGATCTTCATGGTCGAAGCCAGGTCGCGGATCGCCGCCATGCCCAGCCCGGAGGATTGCAGGGTGGCGTCGAGCTGGCGGTTCTTGATCAGCTCGACCGACTCGGCATAGGGCAGGAACTCCACCTTGCCCATGTCCTCGTAGGTCAGCCCGGCAGCCTTGAAGATGGCGCGGGCGTTGAGTTCGGTACCGGACTTCGGCGCGCCGACGGAAATGCGCTTGCCCTTCAGGTCCGCCAGCGAATGGATGCCCGACTCGGCGTTGGCAACGATCTGAATGTAGTTGGGGTAGGTCCCGGCGATGGCGCGGATCTTCTTCAGCGGAGCCTTGAAGCCGGCATCCTCCACGCCGTTCCAGGCGTCAGCGACGGAGTCGCCCAGCGCCAGGGCCAGTTCGCCGCGCCCGGCTTGCAGCAGGTTGAGGTTCTCCACCGATGCTTTGGTCGCCTGCACCGACGTTTTCGACCCGGCGATACCGTTGCTGTACAGCTGGGACAGCGCCACGCCGATCGGGTAGTACACGCCGCTGGTGCCGCCGGTCAGTACGTTGATGAAGGTGGGCGCAGCCAGTGCCGCAGTACTGGCCGTGAAGGCCGCGGCAGCAGCGAGCAGGCTGAGTTTCTTGGTCAGTCGCATGGACGTTTCTCCGTCGTTGTTGGATTTATGCAGAGCTACACGTTAGACGACGTCGGCCAGCCACGAGCAGGCGCGAACGTCACCCGCCGCGCAGGAACGCCGGTGCAGCTCACAACGAGGGACAAGGACCGCGGGAAGGCGGCGAAGGCAGGTCTCCGGCGTGTTGCCGGGGAGGGGCGTGTATACGCGTGCTGGCCTTTTGTCGTTGTTATGACTGCGGTATCGGCAGTATCGAGCGCGGTAACGCAGCCGATATTGCAGGTGCCGTGCCAGCCTTCGCAACGCCTGCAGCGCGGCCTGTGGAGCCAGTGGGAGGGGATTTGGTAAGCGGAAAACCGCCTATCCGGCTTATTGAGTAGGCGTTAATCCGCTCATGTTGGGCGCCGCCAAATGCGACGGTGCCTGCCGGAGCGGTAGCGCCCGCGCAAGCCGGTGAGGAAGGGGAGGCCACAGCGCGCCCTCCTCAACACGCGCAGACGGTGCCCCCTGACCGACGGCATCGACGCCTGCCCGCACCTCGTAGCGCGGGACTTCGGCACCCAGGTGGCCAACACTGTGGCCCGGCGCCTGGTCATGCCGCCCCAGCGGGTCGGCGGCCAGGCGCAGTTCATTCCAGCCCCGATGGTGCAGGCGTCGCGCAATGACCTGTCCACCCTGATGCACTGGGCCGCCAGCACCTGCACGAGCCCCTGGAAGTGAGCCAACTGGCCCGCCGCGTGGCCTTCCGCAACGCCGTCGGGTTCCCGCCTTCGGCCTATCGGGAGCGCTTCGGTGCGGCGCATACGTCCTGATCGATGGCGCATGTCACGCCTTGAAAACCAAGCAAGCGCTCGGTAAGTTTTCCTGACTTTCGCCAGGGAGCTACGCCATGCCGGCCTGCCAGGAATACTTCGACCCATCCCATCAACTGGTGCGTGATTCGGTTCGCCGCTTCGTCGAGCGGGAAATCCTCCCCCACATCGACGACTGGGAAGAGGCCGAGTCCTTCCCCCGCGAGCTCTACCTCAAGGCCGGTGCCGCTGGCATCCTCGGCATCGGCTACCCCGAGCAATACGGCGGCAGTCACGAGGGCGACCTGTTCGCCAAGGTGGCGGCCAGCGAAGAGCTGATGCGCAGCGGCTCCGGTGGCCTGGTGGCCGGGCTCGGCTCCCTCGACATCGGCCTGCCGCCCTTGGTCAAGTGGGGCCGCCCCGAGCTTCGCGAGCGCATTGCCCCGCAGGTGCTGGCCGGCGAGAAGATCATGGCGCTGGCCGTCACCGAGCCCTCCGGCGGCTCCGACGTGGCCAACCTCAAGACCCGCGCGGTGCGCGAAGGGGACTTCTACCGCGTCAACGGCAGCAAGACCTTCATCACCAGCGGTGTGCGCGCCGACTACTACACCGTGGCGGTGCGCACCGGCGGCGACGGCTTCGGTGGCGTCAGTCTGCTGCTGATCGAGAAGGGCACTCCCGGTTTCAGCGTCGGGCGCCAACTGAAGAAGATGGGCTGGTGGGCCTCCGACACTGCCGAGCTGTTCTTCGAGGACTGCCTCGTCCCGGTGGGCAACCTTATCGGCGTCGAGAACATGGGCTTCGCCTGCATCATGGCCAACTTCCAGTCCGAGCGGCTGGCCCTCGCCATCATGGCCAACATGACCGCCCAGATGGCCCTGGAAGAAGCCGAGCGCTGGGCCCGCGAGCGGCAAGCCTTCGGCAAGCCCATCGGCAAGTTCCAGGTGCTCAAACATCGCCTGGCGGAAATGGCCACCCAGGTCGAGGTCTCCCGAGAGTTCACCTACCGCCAGGCCGCGAAGATGGCCGCCGGCAAGAGCGTCATCAAGGAAATCTCCATGGCCAAGAACTTCGCCACCGACATGGCGGACCGGGTCACCTACGACGCCGTGCAACTGCTCGGTGGCATGGGCTACATGCGCGAGAGCCTGGTGGAGCGGCTCTACCGCGACAACCGCATCCTCTCCATCGGCGGCGGCTCGCGGGAAATCATGAACGAGATCATCAGCAAGCAGATGGGCCTCTGAGCCCACGTCCGGTGCCATGAGGCACCGGGGCTCCACCCTCGGCGCATGAACGTGCAGAGGCCTTTCAGCGCCCCATGCGCTCCAGAGCCTCGGTCGCCAGCACCCGAGTCAGCTCGCCCGCCGGCAGGTGCTTCGACAGCGCCGCCGCCTGGCCCGACCACAGCGACATGAAATCATCGGCACCCGCCGCCTCGGCCTTGGCCCGCAACGGGGCCAGCGCACCGCCCGCCAGCGGGAAGGCCGGCGCCAGGTCGCTCAACGGCCCCACCTCACGCATCACCCGATTGAGAATCCCCCGCGCCGGGCGCCCGGTGAACAGGTTGGTGATGGCCGTACCGTCGTCCCGGCTCTGTGCCAGCGCCTGGCGGTGCAGGGCAGGCAGGCGCGCCTCCGGGGTGAACAGATAGGCCGTACCCAACTGCACCGCCGCCGCCCCCAGCGCGAAAGCCGCTGCGATGCCGCGTGCATCGGCGATGCCACCGGCCGCAATCACCGGCACCCGTACCGCATCCACCACCTGGGGCAGCAGCGCAAAGGTGCCTACCTGGGTGTCCACCCGCGTATCGAGGAACAGCCCGCGGTGACCGCCGGCCTCCGCACCCTGGGCAATGATCGCATCGCAACCCCGGGCCTCCAGCCAGCGCGCCTCGGCCACCGTGGTGGCCGACGAAATCACCTTCGCCCCGGTCGCCTTCACCCCCTCCACCAGCGCCGCCTCCGGCAGGCCGAAGTGGAAGCTCACCACCTCCGGGCGCAACGCCTCCACCAGCTCGCAGAGTGCCTCATCGAACGGTGCACGGTTGGACAGCGGCACCGGCTCGGCCGGGTCCAGGTCGAGTTCCAGGTAGTAGGGTTCCAGGCGCTGCTTCCAGGCCGCCAGGCTGGCCTCATCCGGCACCGGCGCCGAGTGGGCGAAGAAGTTCAGGTTGATTGGCGCCGCAGTCCCTTCGCGAATCCGCCCGACCTCCTGGCGGATCTGCTCGGCACTCAACATCGCGCAGGGCAGCGAACCCAAGCCACCGGCCTGCGCCACCGCCACCACCATCTCCGCATAGGACGGCCCCGCCATCGGCGCCTGGATGATGGGCAGTTCGATGCCGAACAGATTTTGGATACGGGTATCGGGCCAACGGGACATGGCAGCGCTCCTGGCAGGGGAAAGGGCGACAGGATACTGCCAAATACAGCGCGGTAGAGCGGGCGGATTGCCGCGCTGCCGCCCAAGACGAACAAGGCCCCTTGCGGGGCCCTGTCGAAAGCGGGTGGTGTCAGTGCCAGTTGGCGGCGATCACCACCTCCAGTTGAGCCCGTTGCTCAGGCGTGAGGTTGTAGTTGCCCGCTGTCGGCGGCGCGAAGGCGGCCATGGCGTTGACCAGGTTCTGTACCTGACTGTCGAGAAGGGTCTTGCCGTCAGCGGTCTTGATCGTCTCGACGTGGTTCGAGGCGCTGGTGTACCAGTTGCTGATGGTGACCTTGTCGTCGGAGCCGAGGACGGAGAGTTCCAGGTTGTTGCCGGTGCGTTGGAGCCAGAGGTCGGTGCTGTTGATGCCTTGGGTGAAGAGG